>JAFGPU010000314.1 GCA_016936035.1 Acidimicrobiales bacterium | reverse complement strand
GCCTCGAGCACGTGGCGATCGCCCACCCGGGTCTCGACCACGTCGATGCCGCGCTTGTCCATCGCCAGGCGGAACCCCAGGTTGGTCATGACGGTCACCACCACGCTGTCGCCGGCCAGCGCGCCCCGCTCGTGGCGGTCGATGGCGCACATGGCGATGACCTGGTCGCCGTCGACCATCTCGCCGGCGGCGTCGACGAGCAGGACGCGGTCGGCGTCGCCGTCGAACGCCACGCCCAGGTCGGCGCCCCGGCGCACCACCGTGCGCGCCAGGTCGCCGATGTGGGTCGACCCGCAGCCGTCGTTGATGTTGGTGCCGTCGGGCCGGGCGTGCAGCACCTCGACGTCGACCCCGAGGTCACGCAGCAGCCGGGGGGCGATGGTCGAGGCCGAGCCGTTGGCGCAGTCGACGACGGCCGTCAGCCCGTCGAGGCGGCGCCCGTCGAGCGAGGCGGCCACCGCGGCCCCGTAGCCCTCGTGCACCTGCGGGGCGGGTTCGAGCCGACCGACGCCGGCGCCGGTCGGCACCGGGCGTTCGCCGCCACCCGGCCGGGGCGTCGACGACGACACCACGGCACCGAGCAGCCGCTGGAGCTCGCCCTCGAGCTGCTGCTCCACGGCGTCCTCCAGCTTGCGCCCGCCCGCCGAGAACAGCTTGATCCCGTTGTCGGGGAACGGGTTGTGCGAGGCCGACACCATGGCCGCGGGCGCTGCCTCGGCTGCGGACCACCAGGCGACCTCGGGGGTCGGCACGACACCCAGCAGGGTGACGTCCGCGCCCTCGCTCGCCATGCCCGCCGCCAGCGCAGCCTCGAGCAGCGGGCCGGACCGGCGGGTGTCACGACCCACGGCGAACCGCGACCCGCCGAGCACCCGCACCGCCGCCCGGCCGAGCGCGAGCGCCAGCTCGGGGGTGAGCTCGGCGTTGGCGACGCCGCGCACCCCATCGGTCCCGAACTTCAACACGACGACTCCTCGACGAGGGATGGGTGACCGGACATGCCGCTGGCCGGCTCCCCAGGGAGCCGGCCAGTGGAAGCGACCATGGCCTGACCGGACGACGCCGGTGCCGCGGTCAGCGCTTGCTGTACTGCGGGGCCTTGCGGGCCTTCTTCAGGCCGTACTTCTTGGACTCCTTCTCGCGCTGGTCGCGCGTGAGGAAGCCGGCCCGCTTGAGCGTGGTGCGCATCTCCGGATCGAGCTCGACCAGGGCCCGGGCGATGCCGAGGCGCAGCGCCCCCGCCTGGCCCGACACGCCGCCGCCGTGCAGCGTGGCCTCGACGTCGTAGGCCTCGTCGGTGCTGGTGATGCGCAGCGGCTCCGTCAGGATCATCTGGTGCGCCTTCGACGGGAAGTAGTTGCCGACGTCACGGTCGTTGATCTTGATGGTGCCGGTGCCGGGACGGATCCGGACACGCGCGACGGCGCCCTTGCGGCGGCCGGTGGTCTGCACGAGCGGGGTAGACATCTGTGAGCGTCCTATGCGGTGCGATGACGGGCGTGCGCCACGTCGAGGGGCTGCGGCTGCTGGGCGGCGTGCGGGTGCGAGGGGCCGGCGTAGACCTTGAGCTTGCTGAGCTGCTGGCGCCCGAGCCGCGTCTTGGGGAGCATGCCCCGGATGCTGCGGCGCACGGCCTCTTCCGGCCGGCGGCCGTGGAGGTGGGCGAAGGTCTCGGACTTGATGCCGCCCGGGTAGCCCGAGTGGCGGTAGATGACCTTGCGATCGGCCTTGTCGGAGGTGAGCACGACCTTGTCGGCGTTGACCACGATGACGTGGTCGCCGGTGTCGAGGTGCGGGGTGAAGACGGGCTTGTGCTTGCCCCGCAGCACCCGGGCCACCTCGGTGGCGAGACGACCGAGGACCATGCCCTCGGCGTCGACGACATACCAGGCACGCTGGATCTCTGCGGCTTTCGGGGTGTACGTGGGCACGCGTGCCACCTTCATCGACGTGTTGCGGTGCGGACGATCCGCAGCGCGCGCGGCAGTCCTGGAGCGACGGACAAGCCTACGGGCAGACGCGGCGGAACGGCAAACGCGCCCCACTCTCGGCACGACCGGCCGACCGGCCGATCGGCGCCGTGCACGCACGCTACCCGCCGGCTCGCCCACCTGCCGGTGGCGGGTGGGTTGTGGGAGGCTGACCGGCGCGCCCGGCCGCTGCGCCCGGTCCCGCGCCCCGCCCGCCGCCCGACCAGGATTTGACGACCGCACCGCCCATGGCCGAACCGCCCCGCACGAGCCCCCGCACGCCGCCGCACGAGCCGGGCAACCGCGACACGGCAGCGCCCGTGCTCGCTGCGTCCGCCTCCGACGCCGACGCGGCTCCCGCCCCCCGCTCCGCCCGCTGGCTCGCCGCGGCAGCCGGCGTGGGCATCGTCCTGCTCGCGGTGAGCTGGCTGCTCCTCGGCGACCCCGTCACGTCCGTCCCGGGGTGGGAGGCCGACGTGTCGACCGCGGTGAACGGATGGCCGGGCGTGCTCGAGTGGCCGCTGTGGCCGGTCATGCAGCTCGGCACCCCCGGCACGTACATCGTCGGCGGCGCGGGTGTCTACGCGCTCACCCGGCGCTGGCGGCCCAGCCTGGCGACCGGCGTGTCGGTCCTGCTCGCGTGGGGTGCGGCGCGGCTGGTGAAGGAGGCGGTCGAGCGCCCCCGGCCCGACGACCTGCTCGACGACCTCGTGGTGCGGGGACCGACGTCCGACGGCTACGGCTACGTCTCGGGCCACACCACCATCGCCTTCGCGCTGGCGACCGCGCTCACCGCCGTCCTCCCCGGCCGCTGGCGGTGGGCGCCGTACCCCGTGGCCGCCGTCGTCGGGCTGGCGCGGGTCTACTACGGGGCCCACCTGCCGCTCGACGTCATCGGCGGTGCCGGGCTCGGTGTCGCCTGCGGGGTGGTGGCCGTCGCGGGGTTCGGGGCTGCTGCGCGCCCGGCGACCATGAGCTGACCCGGGGCGAGACGGGCTCGCCCGGGGCCGGCTCGGCGGCCCCGGCGCGCGGATGAGCTGACCGGCCGGGCGACGCTCACCAGGCCAGGGTGACGGTCTCCTCGGCGGTCTCGGCGATGGCCGCACCACTGGCCACGACCACGGCGGTCGCTCCCCGCTCGGACGCGCACCGCACCGCCCGGCTGGCGACCCCGCCGTCGACCAGGGGGCTCGGGGTCACGACCTGGTCGGTGGGCTCGGCGTGGGTCGCGAGCCACTCGGGCCCGTCGGCGACGACCACCTCGACGTCGCCGAGCGGCTCCACCAGGCGGGCCGCCGGGCGGATCGCCGCCACCACCAGCACGTCCAGGCCCGTCTGGCCCAGACGGGCGACGATCTCGGCCGCCACCTGCGACGACGCTCCGGGACGGAACGCCTGGCGCGGCCCGAGGACGAACACCACGCGCCCGGGGCTCTCCCGACCCGGGCGCACGAACACGACGGGCACGTCGAGCGTACGGACCAGGCTGTGGGACGCACCGCTGAGCGACGGCAGCCACTGGTCGTCGGACGCGGTCGCGATCACCAGCGAGCTGTCGCGCGAGGCCTGGGCGTGGAGGATCCCGTCCGCGACCGTGCGGTCGTGGTGCACCTCGATGTCCGCGTCGGATCCCGTGTCGGCGATGACGCCTGCGAGCTGCTCGAGCTCGTCCGAGTCGGGGGCCTCGTCGCCCCGGGGCACCACCACCACGGGACGGATCACCCCGCCGTCGACGCCGGCGAGCCGCGCCGCCAGGCTGGCGGCCCGACCGCCCGGCACGTCGCGGGCGACGTACAGCAGCACCGAACGGCCGATGCGGCTGGTGTCGACCGGCGGCTGCGGCACCCGCTGGCCGAACCACGACGCCGCCGCGGAGGAGACCAGCAGCGTGATCACGATGACGAGCATGGCGGCGTTGACGGTGCTGCTGTCGAACAGGCCGATCTCGAGGCCGACGAACGTCACCGCCAGGGTGCCGGCCGCCTGCGGCGTCGACAGCGACCACGCCACCCCGACCTCGTCCCAGGTGAAGCGGAACGCGGGTTGCGTCGCCGCCGCGGCGAGCAGCTTGCCCCCCAGGCACGCGGCGGCGAGCGCCACGGCGATGCCGATCGTGCCGGGATCGACGATCACGGCGGGGTCGACGACCGTCCCCACCGAGACGAGGAAGATGGGGATGAGCAGGGCCGAGCCGAAGAACTCGATGTGCTCCATGAACTCGCCCTCGCTCGGGACGAGACGGTTGAGCGCGAGCCCGGTGAAGAAGGCGCCGACGATCGGCTCGATGCCGACGGCCTCGGCGAGTGCGGCGCCGCCGAGCAGGACACCGAGCGCGTAGGTGTAGCGCAGCACCCGCTGGCGTCCGATGGTGATGAAGTACCACCGCGTGAGCGGAGGAAGCAGCACGAAGCAGTAGGCGGCGACGATGCCAAGGCCGATCACCACCTGCATCACCAGCGTGGCCCCACCCGCCCCGCCGGTGGCCCGCCCGGCGACGACGGCGAGCACCACCAGGGCCAGGGTGTCGGTGAGCAGCGTCGCTCCCACCGTCACCGCCACGGCCCGGTTCGCCGCCAGTCCGTAGCGGCGGATGATCGGGTAGGTGACCAGCGTGTGCGAGGCGAGCATCGCCCCGAGCAGCACGGCCGCCTCGCCCGAGTAGCCGAGCCACAGGCCGGCACCGATGCCGAGTGCGAGGGGCGCCACGAAGCTCATCACCGCGAAGGTGTTGGCCTGCCGCCGGTAGCGGGCGAACGTGTGCAGGTCGAGCTCGAGGCCGGCGATGAACATCAGGTAGAGCAGGCCGACGTCGCCGAAGGGCCTGATCACCCCACCGTCGGCCGGGACGACCCCGAGCACGTGGGGGCCGATCACCACCCCGCCCACAAGCAGCCCGATCAGACCGGGGACGCGCAACCGCTCGATGAGGACGGGCCCGGCGACGATGGCGACGGCGGCGACGAACAGCTCCCACGCCGTGCCGTGCGGTGCGTTCAGGTTGAGCAGTTCGACGGCGGTGACCATCTCATCGGGTCCTGATGACGGGGACGTCCCCCGGGTCGGTGGCGTACGCGGGCGAGAGCCATCGGTCGTGGAGGTCGTCGAGCGTGCCGTCGGCGCCCAGGGCGGCGAGCGCCTTGTCGACGGCGACGACGTTGCCGGCAGGACCGTCGTCGGGCAGAGCCGCCGCGATGCCGGTGAGCGCGTCGAATCGGGCGACGACCGCCAGGTCGTCCGTGCCGCCGGCCAGCAGCAGCGCCGTGGGCAGCTCGACCAGGGCGGCGTCCACCCGTCCCGCCGTCACGGCGTCGGCCGCCGCGGTGGCGTCGGCCACCCGGCGGGTGCCCGCGTCCGGCTGCACCGTGTCGTCGAGGAACCCGGCCACCGGTGTGCCGGCGACCACCGCCCACCGCCGGGCACGCGCGGTGGCCAGGTCGACGATGTCGTCGCCGTCGCCCTCGGTCGGCGCCAGGACGGCCGGGGAGCTGTCGAGGTACGGCGCGGAGAACCGCAGCTGGTCCTCTCGGTCGTCGGTGGCGGTGACCTGCGCGAGCGCCACGTCGGCGCCGTGCAGGTCGCCCGCGAGGATGTCGGCGAGCGGTACGTCGACGAAACCGACGTCCAGGTCGAAGCGCTCGGCCAACCGGTGGGCCAGCGCCCACTCGAACCCGCCGTCGAGGGCGTCTGCCGCCTCGCCTCGCCAGAACCCGGGCGCCGGCAGGTCGGTCGCCACCAGGAGCTGCCCCTCGGTGCGGGGTTCGAAGGCGCCCCGGGCGGTGCGTGCGGCCTCGCCACACGCGGCCGCCAGGACACCAGCCGCGACGAGCGCGCACGCCCCCACCAGGCGGACGCCGCCGCGTCCTCGCCAGGCGCGACGCCGACTCGAAGATCCGCACAGCGGGTTCACAGGGCCTGGCGCAGATCGGGGTAGTCGACGGCCCACAGGCACAGCCCCTGGGGTGGGGCCAGCCGCGACGCCCGTGCCCTGTCGCGGCCGGCGAGGATGCCGAGCAGCTCGCCCGCGTGCTTGCGACCCGCACCGACGTCGACCAGCGTGCCGACCACGCTGCGGATCATCTGGTGGCAGAACGCGTTGGCCTCGATCTCGAAGCGCAGGACGCCGTCGCCCACGTCTGCCCACCCGGCGCGGCGCACGTTGCGCACCAGCGAGGCCTGGGTGCCGTCACGGTGCTTGGGCCGGCGGCAGAAGGCGGAGAAGTCGTGCTCACCCACCAGTGGGTCGCACCCCAGGCGCAGCAGGTCGATGTCGAGCGGTTCGTCGACGTGCCACGCGAGGTGGGCGAGGAACGGGTCGGGGACCGGGCGGTTGACGATGGTGTAGCGGTACGTGCGGCCCACCGCCGAGCGGCGGGCGTCGAACCCCGGCGGGGCCTCGCGCAGGTCGCGCACCACCACAGCGGGCCCGCACTGCCGGTTGAGCGACCGCTGCAGCAGCAGGGCGTCGAACCGTTCGGCGGGAGCGTCGAAGCTGACGACCTGCCCCCAGGCGTGCACGCCCGTGTCGGTGCGGCCGGCGCACGTCAGCTCCACCCGGGAGCGCAGCACCTTCTCGAGCGCATCCCGGAGCGTGCCGGCGACGGTCGCGACCCCGGCGTTCGCCGCGAACCCGTGGAAGCCGGACCCGTCGTAGGCGACGGTCATCCGGACGCGCACCAGCGGCCCACGCGGGGCCGCTGGCGCATCGGACACCTCGAACAGCGTCACACCGGAAGTCGGCGGGACGTCCAGGGGATCAGACGAGCTCGATGCGCGCCATGGGTGCGTTGTCGCCCTGGCGTGGACCGAGCTTGAGGATGCGCGTGTAGCCGCCGTTGCGATCGGCGTAGCGGGGGCCGATCTCGGTGAACAGCTTGTGCGTCATCTCGCGGTCGCCCAGGTACGACACCACCTGGCGGATCTGGTGCAGCTTGACCTCGGGGTCGGCGTCGGCCTTGCGCGCCTTGGTGATGAGCTTCTCGGCCACCGGGCGCAACGCCTTGGCCTTGGCCTCGGTGGTGACGATGCCCTCGGCGGCGAACAGGCTGGCGGCGAGGTTGGCCATCATCAGTCGCTGGTGGGCGGCGTTGCCGCCGAAGCGGCGACCCTTCTTGGGGGTGGCAGGCATGGCGGGTAGACCCTCAGTCCTTGGTGCGCAGCGAGAGGCCGCGCTCGTCGAGCTTGGCGATGACCTCGTCGAGCGACTTCTGGCCGAAGTTGGTGATGGCCAGCAGGTCGTCCTCGGTCTTGGTGACGAGCTCGCCCACCGAGTTGACCTGGGCTCGCTTGAGGCAGTTGCGCGGCCGCTCGGAGAGGTCGAGGTCTTCGATGGGCAGGTCGAGGTCGGGGGAACCGGCGTTGGTGACCGCCAGTTCACCGAGCTCGAGGCCCTGGGGCTCCTCGGTCATGTCGGCCACGAGGGCCACGAGCGAACGCAGCGTGTCGCCCGCCGACGCCAGCGCGTCCCGCGGCGAGATCGAGCCGTCGGTCTCGACGTCGAGGACGAGGCGGTCGTACTCGGTCGACTGCTCGACGCGGGTGGGCTCGACGGAGAACGAGACGCGCCGCACCGGAGAGAAGATCGAGTCGACGGGGATGACGCCGATGGTGTCCGAGGCCTTGTTGGCGTCGGCCGACCGGTAGCCACGGCCCTTGGACACCGTGATGTCGACCGCGATGCGCCCCGACTTGTTGAGCGTGGCCAGGTGCAGGTCGCCGTTGAGGATCTCGACGTCGGAGGTGAGCTGGATGTCCTTGGCGGTGATGTCGGCCGGCCCGCGCACGTCGAGCCGCAGGGTCACGGGCTCGTCGGAGTGGCTGACGAGCACGATGTCCTTGAGGTTGAGGATGATGTCGGTGACGTCCTCGACCACACCGGGGATGGTGTCGAACTCGTGGAGCGCGTCGTCGAACCGCACCTGCGTGATCGCTGCACCGGGGATCGACGAGAGAAGCGTGCGCCGCAGCGAGTTGCCGAGGGTGTGGCCGAAGCCGGGGTCGAGAGGGCCGAGAGCGAACCGCTGGCGGTTGTTCTCTTCCTCGACGATCGGCTCGACCGTGGGGCGCTGCATGACCAGCATCGGGGGCTCCCTCGTAGCTGACGTGGTTGGGGGGTGACTACTTGCTGTACAGCTCGACGATGAGCTGCTCGCGCACGGGCACGTCGATGTGCTCGCGCAGCGGGTACTCGCGCACCTTCACCGAGAGACCTTCGT
>JAFGPU010000313.1 GCA_016936035.1 Acidimicrobiales bacterium | reverse complement strand
GCCCGCGAGGCCGGCGAGATCGTCGAGGACGACGGCGAGGGCTTCGCCAAGATCGTCGCCTACCTCGAGAACCTCAAGGTCATCTGACCCGGACGCACAGGAGAACGCACACACATGGCTCTGAACCGCATCTGGGTCTACGCCGAGGCCGCCGACGGCAAGATCGCCCCGATCACCCTCGAGATCCTCACCAAGGCCCGCGAGCTGGCCGACACCGTCGAGGCCGTCTACGGCGGCGACGACGCCGACGCCATCGCCGCCGCCCTCGGCGCCCACGGCGCCACCAAGGTGTACGCGACCGGCGACCTGCAGGGCAGCACCCCCGGGGTGCCCGTGGCTTCGGCCATCGCCAAGCAGATCGCCGACGGCAACGCACCCGACCTCCTCCTCTTCGGCACCACCTACGAGGGCCGCGATGTCGCCGCCCGCCTGTCGGTGGCGCTCGACAAGCCGGTCATCACCAACAACACCGACATCGCGGTCGACGGCGACGCCGTCGTCGTGACCGAGCCGGTGTTCGGTGGCACCAAGCTGGTGCGCACCCGGTTCACCACCGCCGGCCCCAACATCGCCCTCATCCGGCCCAAGTCGTTCGCGGCCGAGGAGTCGGGCGGCGGTGCGCCCGAGGTGGTCACGATCGAGGTGCCCGACTACGGCACGGCGAAGGTCAAGAACCGCCACGTCGAGGAGACCAGCGGTCCCAAGCTCGACGAGGCCGAGGTCGTCGTCTCCGGCGGCCGTGGCCTGGGCGAGGCCGAGAAGTTCCAGGTCATCGAAGACCTCGCCAAGGCCCTCAAGGGTGCGCCGGGCGCGTCGCGCGCCATCGTCGACGCCGGCTGGGTGCCCTACAGCTACCAGGTGGGGCAGACCGGCAAGGTCGTCAAGCCGAACGTCTACATCGCGGCAGGCATCTCCGGTGCCACCCAGCACCTGGTGGGCATGAAGGGCGCCAAGAACATCATCGCCATCAACAAGGACGCCGAAGCGCCGATCTTCTCGGTCGCCGACCTCGGCATCGTGGGCGACGTGCACAAGGTGCTCCCCAAGCTGCTCGAGGCCCTGCAGAGCCGCTGACCGGCCGCGGGCCGACCGGCCACGCCATCACGACCACACGGTGCCGGGCCCGAGGGCCCGGCACCCCCGCGTCCGCCCCGCTCCGCCGCCTCGTCCGTGGACTGCGGACTGCTGGCAGGTCACGCCGAGAACGTGTCGCACCGGTCGGGGTCTCCCGACTCGAAGCCCCGGGTGAACCACTGCTGGCGCTGGTCCGACGAGCCGTGCGTCCAGGTCTCGGGGTCGACGGCGATGCCGGCCTGCGCCTGGATCCGGTCGTCGCCCACCGCCCCCGCCGCGGCCAGGCCCTCCTCGATGTCTCCCTCCTCGAGACCCACGTCGCCCTCGGGGTCCTGCTGGCCCCGCTCGTAGACCGAGTGCGCCCACACGCCCGCGAAGCAGTCCGCCTGGAGCTCGAGCCGCACCGACCACCGGTTCGCCTCCTCCTCGGACGCCGCCGACCGTTCGCGCTCGCGGACGGCGGCGCTGGTGCCGACCAGGTTCTGGACGTGGTGGCCGATCTCGTGGGCCACCACGTACGCCTGGGCGAAGTCGCCCGGCGCGTCGAACCGGCCGCGCAGCTCGTCGAAGAAGTCCAGGTCGAGGTACACCTGGCCGTCCGCAGGGCAGTAGAACGGTCCGACCGCCGAGGTGGCGTTGCCGCAGCCGGTCGCGACCTGGCCGGTGAAGGTGTTGACGGTCGCGTACTCGTACCGACGACCGTCCTCGGTGAAGATGTCGGCCCACACGGCCTGGGTGTCCTCGGCGAGGAACTCGACGAACCGCTCGCCTTCGGTCGCGGGCGCGCCGACGTCGGATTCGAGCGTGTCGTCGAACCCGCTCAGCCCGCCCCCGTCGCCGCCTCCCAGGAGGACGGTGGCCAGCAGCACGATCAACCCGATGACGCCGCCACCGGCGGCGACAGGCACGCCGACGCGGCCGGCGCTGCGTCTCCGGTAGTGTTCGCTGTCGGTTCGGCGCCATCTCACGGACCCATGCGTACCCTGCCGCCGGTCACCGGAGCCACGGCACCTCGACGAGACGATGGCGTGGCCGACCCGGGGTGACCACACCGCCACGGGTCGCGCGGATTGGGCCGAACAATGTCAGCTAGCTGGGAAAAAGCCCACGCATCGTCTTGACCCGTCGCTCGGCGGTGCGGCACGGTGCTCCGGGCGGACTTCTCCGGGGAGGAGGGGTGGTTGTCGGGGGACCTAGGGCGTCATGGCGACAGGGGCGTGCTCGCGGTCGGCCTCGTGGTGGCCACCGCGGCAGCGGGCGTGTACGCGCTTCTGGTCGCGCCCGACCAGCAGATCGAGGCACCCCTCGACGTCTCCGCTGAGTGGCTGGCGCTCGCGTTCTTCGCCTGCGAGCTCTTCGCGCTGCGCACGGAGCGCCACCAGGGCGAGTCCTACGGGTTCACCCTCGCCCTCGTGCCCCTCGCAGTGGGGCTCGTGTACGCCGACCCGGGGGCGCTCGTCGCGTCCCGGGTGGTCGGGGTGGCGGTCGCGCTCGCCCTGCTGCGCCAGCGGCGCGTCCCCGAAGCGATCTACGAGGTGGCGGTCCACGCCGCGCAGAACATCGGGGCCATCGTCGTCTACCGGGCGCTGCTCGACGGCGCCGAGCCGGTGCAGGCCCGTGGTGTGCTCGCCCTCGTGGGCGGTCTGGCCATGTCCCACCTCGTGGCCGCCGTCGCCCTGGCCGTGGTGGTGGCCGCCGCCAGCCGTCGCCTGCCCGGACGGCGGTCCGTGGTCGTCATCGCCCGTACGGGGGCGGTGGCGGCGCTGCTCAACGCCGCGATCGGCGTGGGACTGGCCAGCGCCCTGTGGACCCACCCGAACCTGGCGCTGCTCGTCACCGCGATCGTGCTGGCGTCCCTCGTGTGCAACCGCGTGTACCGCGGCCTCGCGCACCGCTACAAGGGCCTCGAGACCCACTACGAGTTCGTGTCCTCGGTCGTGCGGTCGACCGACCTGCGCGAGATCAACTCGTCGGTCCTGGCGGCGGCCCGCAAGCTGCTGCGGGCCAACGACGCGGTGCTGCTGCTGCGGTCGACGAGCGAGGACGAGCCGGCTCGCCGCCTCCGCCTCGGCGACGACGGCGTGCTGCAGGCCACCGAGGTGTCGTCGGCCCAGCACGTGGCCGACATGCGCGCCCTGATGCCCCGGGCAGTGCCCCGGCGCGTCGACCTGCGCACCGAGTCGCCGCCGTGGCTGCGCGAGATCCCCGCCATCGGGGCCATGGCCGCGCCGATCACCGGCACCGACCGCTCGGTCGTGGGCGCGCTGGTGGTCACCCAGGCCAAGCGCAAGGCCATCGCGTCGTTCGGTGACGCCGATGCCGTGCTGCTCGGCACGTTGGCCGACCAGGCGTCGATCGCCATCGAGAACGGCATGCTGTTCCACCGCCTCGAGCGCGAGGCGGCGGACCGGGCGCACCAGGCGACGCACGACCCGCTGACCGGCCTGCCCAACCGCTCGATGCTCACCGAGGTGTTGGGCAAGGCGCTCGAGCGCGCCTACGCCAACCGCACGCGGGTCGGACTCATCGTCGTCGACCTCGACTCGTTCAGCCAGGTGGTCGACGCGTTCGGGCACAGCAGCTCGGACGGCCTGCTCATCCAGGCGTGCAGCCGCATCCGGGGGTTGCTGCCCGAGACGGCCACGCTCGCCCGCCTGAGCGGCGAGCAGTTCGCGATCGTCATGCCCGACGTCGACGACGGCGAGGCGGTCATCGGCGCAGCCCGGCTGCTCATCGCCGGGTTCGACCCGCCGTTCCAGACCGAGGGCGTCCTGTTGGCCTTGGGCGTCAACGTGGGCATCGCCGTCTATCCCGAGCAGGCCATCGACGCCCCGTCGCTCGTCCAGCGCGCCCACATCGCGGCCGACACGGCGCGCCGCCATCGCAGCGGGTGGGAGCTGTACGACGCGCAGCACGACCCGGCGACGCCGCGGCGGCTGGCGCTGGCCGCCGACCTGCGCGAGGCGCTCGAGACCGACGGCCTCGACGTGTGCTTCCAGCCCAAGGTCGAGCTGGCGACGGGCATCGTCCGCGGGGCCGAAGCCCTGGTCCGGTGGAACCATCCTCGGTTGGGTCGTGTCCGGCCCGACGAGTTCATCACCATCGCCGAGCACACGGGCGACATCCGGGCGCTCACCATGGTGGTCATGCGCAAGGCGCTCGCCGAGTGCAGCGCCTGGCGCGACGTCGGCCTCGACCTGTCGGTGGCCGTCAACCTGTCCGCCCGCAACCTCCTCGACCTCCACCTGGTCGACGACGTCGCCGCGGTCATCGACGAGGCGGGCGTCCCTCCGGAGTCCCTCACCCTGGAGCTGACCGAGTCCATGGTGATGAGCGAGTCGGAGCGCTCGGTCCACGTCCTGGCGGGCCTCAACGAGCTGGGCGTCCGGCTGTCGTGCGACGACTTCGGCACCGGCTACTCCTCCCTCGCCCACCTGCGCCGGCTGCCGATCGTCGAGATCAAGATCGACAAGTCGTTCATCGCCAGCATGACCGTCGACGAGAGCGACCGGGCCATCGCCCGCTCGGTGCTCGCCCTCGGGCGCGACCTGGGACTGGTCACGGTCGCCGAGGGCGTCGAGTCGCGCGAGGGGTGGGATCTGCTCACGTCGCTCGGCTGCGACATGGCTCAGGGGTTCGTCGTGTGCCCGCCGCTGACGTCGCACCAGTTCGGCCAGTGGCTCGACCGGCGGCAGCCCGAGGAGTTCGCCTACCTCGACGGCGGCCCTGGCCCCGTGCCGGCTGAGCCCGAGGTCGTCGAGCCCGCCCGCCCCCCCGAGCCCCCGCCGCCCGCGCCGGCCAGCGGTGAGCGCCCGCGCCTGGTCCACCGGCGGCGGCCCGCCACCACTCCCGGGGGCGACGGTGCGGCTGCGGGTGACGGCAACGGCGACCAGGGCGTGGCGGCAGCTCGGGCAGCGGGTGCGAGGGCGGATGGTGGTCACGACCAGGATGCGTCCGGTGCCGGGGACGATGCCACCGGCGCCTCAGGTGCGTCCGGCAGTGGCAATGGCGACGGTTCCCGTGCAGGCGCGGTGTCGGACGGTCCCGACGGCGACGTCGCGGCCGACGCTCCGGACGACGGCGACGTCGCGGCCGGCGCTCCGGACGATGGC
>JAFGPU010000312.1 GCA_016936035.1 Acidimicrobiales bacterium | reverse complement strand
CGTGCGCCAGGCGCAGGTCCTCGAGCATCCGCAACGTCTCGCGGGCGGCCCAGCCGAGGTCGGGATGGTGACGCTTGCGCTCGAGCTCGGACAGCACGACCAGCGGGATGACCACCTCGTGCTCCGCGAAGCGCCCGAGCGCCCGCGGATCGGAGAGCAGAACCGACGTGTCGAGTACGTAGACGCGCGCGTCAAGGGCGGAATCGTTCAACGGAACCCCCACTCGTGCCGAGACGGTCACCGGTCGCCAGTCAAGCGCGAGGGCCCGCGCCGCTGGTGGATGCGCGTCGCGGCCCATCGGTCACCAACACCACGTGGAGGGCGGTGGGACCGTGGGCGCCCAGCGTGAGGAGCTGTTCGATGTCACCGGTGCGACTGGGACCGGTGACCAGCACCAACGAGGGCGGCAGCGCATCACCTGCGGACCCTAGGCCGCGCAGAACGTCCGCGGGCGTCGGCACGAGGGAGTTCACGGGCACGACACACAGGTGGGCATCGGGGAGCAGCGAGGCGGTGCGACCCCCGGAGCGGCGGCTGTCGAGGACCACCGACCCGGTGGCGGCGACGGCGGCCGTCGCGCCGGTGATGCCCAGGCCGGCCCGGGCGGCGGCCGCGACCGTCGCCTTCTCGACGGCCACACCCCGGTCGGCCAGGCGCCCGCCGACCGCCCGGGCCACGGGGTCGCCGGAGGTCACGACCGAGCGGCCCGCCAGCTCGGCCACCAGGCGGTCGAGCAGGTCGTCCGGCACGTCGCCCTCGACCACGTGGCACTGCCCCCCGGCATGGACGACCGCGTCCGCGAACGTGCCGACCAGGTCGTCGCGATCGACGTTGCGGTAGCCGGGCTGCGGCACGGGCGCCCCGGGGGCCGGGGTGGGCGGCGGCCGGTGCACGGGGTTGGTGGCGATGCCACCGGCCAGGCGCCGGCGGGCGGGGGCGAGGAAGGCGCCGCGATCGCCGTGCTCGGTCCCGGTCACCGTACCGCCCGCCGCAGGTCGCGGTCCCGTGCCCCGGGCCCGGTGCCGGTCACAGCCCGGCCCGCCACCGGTCGCGGAAGCGCTCGCCGGCCGGACGCGGCATCGTGCGCCCCGTGGCCCAGTCGCGGCCCACCGGGAGATGTCCGGCCAGGTCGGCGGCCCAGCGTCCCCAGGTGGCGGCGCGGGTGGTGGCCGCGTAGCGGCGAGGGTCGGACCACGCCGCCGACCACGCCCGCCAGGCGGCCCGCTCGGCACCCCCGGCGTCGGCGGCCTTCGCCCGCCGCAGCGACAGCAGCAGGTCCTGCAGGGGGATCTGCACCGGGCAGGCGTCCATGCACGCACCGCACAGCGTCGACGCGCCCGCCACCTCGGCCGCTTCCGGCTGGTCCGCGGCGAGCAGCGGCGTCAGCACCGCCCCCATGGGGCCGGGGTAGACCCAGCCGTAGGCGTGCCCGCCGGTCTGCCGGTAGACCGGGCACACGTTCAGGCACGCCCCGCAGCGGATGCAGCCGAGCATCTCGTGGTGCTCGCCGGCCAGCAGGTCGCTGCGACCGTTGTCGAGGACGACGACGTGCAGCTCGTCCGGCCCGTCGACCTCGCCCTGCCCGCGGGGCCCGGTGACGACGCTCGTGTAGGAGGACAGCCGCTGACCGGTCGCCGACCGGGCGAGCAGCGCCAGCAGCAGGTCGGCCTGGCGCCAGTCGGCGGCCAGCCGCTCCATGCCGAGCACCACGACGTGGACGCGGGGCAGCGCGGTGACGAGGCGGCCGTTGCCCTCGTTGGTGACGAGCACGATGGACCCGGTGTCCGCCACGGCGATGTTGGCGCCGGTGATGCCGACCTCGGCGGCGAGGAACACCTCGCGCAGGCGCTCCCGGGCGAAGCGCACCAGCTCGGTGGGCTCGGTGTCGAGGCTCGGCGGCGCGGCGACCGTGTCGACGAACAGGTCCTTGATCTGGTGGCGGTCCTTGTGGAGCGCCGGGGCGATGATGTGGCTGGGGGTCTCGCCCGCCAGCTGGATGATCCACTCGCCGAGGTCGGTCTCGACCACCTCGGCGCCGGCGGCGGCGAGCGCGGGGTTGAGGTCGATCTCCTCGGTGGCCATCGACTTCGACTTGGCGACCCGGGTGGCGCCTGCCGCCTCGACGACCTGCACGACGTAGCGGCGCGCGTCGGCGGCGGTGGGCGCCCAGCACACGTGGCCGCCCAGGTCGAGCACCCGGTCCGCGAACCGTTCGAGCAGGGCGGGCAGGTCGGCCAGCACCTGTTGCTTGGCGGCTCGGGCCGCCCGGCGCAGCTCGTCGGCGTCGTCGAGCTCGGCCAGCCCGGTCAGCCGGTGGCCGGCGAACCGGTCGACGGCCCGGGCGACGTTGCTGCGCAGGCGCTCGTCGGCGACGGCGTCGGCCGTGCGCTGGCGCAGCGTGGTCCCCGGCAGCAGGTGGCCGCTCATGCGCCCTCCTCGGGCAGGCCGGCGGCGAGCGCCTGCGCCTGCGCGCTCACGTTGCCTCCTCCTCGGGCAGGCCCGCGGCGAGCACCTCGGCCAGGTGACGCACGTGCACCGGCCGGCCGGCCGCCTCCGCCCGACTCTGCAGGTGCAGGAGGCACGACGTGTCACACCCGACGAGGACGTCGGCGTCGGGCGCCCCGGCGGCGAGCGACTCCAGCTTGTCGTCGGCCATCGCCACCGAGGCCTCGGGCAGCTTGACGCTGAACGTGCCGCCGAAGCCGCAGCACCTGTCGGACCCGTCCCAGCCGACGACCTCGCACCCCTCGACCCGCCGGGCCAGCTCGCCCGGCTGGTCGACGATGCGCAGCTCGCGCAGCATGTGGCAGCTCTCGTGCAGCGCGGCCTGGACCGGCCGGCCCAACCGCAGCGGCGGCAGGTGCCCGGCCCGCTCCGCGAGCAGCTCGGACAGCTCGCGGGTGCGCTCGCCCACGAGCCGGGCCCGCGCCGCCGCGTCGTGGTCGCCCGCCACCTCGAACAGCTCGGGCCAGAACACCCGCACCATGGTGGCGCACGAGCCGGCCGGCACGACGACGGCCTCGGCCCCGTCGCCGAGATCGCTCTCGAGGGCGTCGAGCGTGGCGCGGGCGACCCGGGCGGCGTCGTCGGCGAACCCGGCGTTCCAGGCGGGCTGCCCGCAGCAGGTCTGCGCCAGGTTGCACGTCACCTCGCACCCTGCGGCGCGCAGCACCCGCACCGCGGCGCTGGCGACGTCGGGGGCGACGACGTCGACGACGCAGGTGATCAACAGCGACACGCGCACAGGCGTCACCCTACGGCGGTCCGTACTGTGCGGCCCATGCCCCGGCCCTGTGTGTTCTGCGAGATCGTCGCCGGACGGACCCCCGCGCACGTCGTGCTCGACGACGAGGTCACCCTCGCGTTCCTCGACACGCGCCCGTTGTTCCCCGGCCACACCCTGCTGGTGCCCCGCGCCCACCACGAGACGCTGTCCGACCTGCCCGCCGACATGCTGGCGCCCTACTTCGAGCGGGCGCAGCGCCTCGCCGGGGCGATGGAGTCCGCCCTCGGGGCGGCGGGATCGTTCGTCGCACTGAACAACCGCGTCAGCCAGAGCGTCCCGCACCTGCACACCCACGTGGTGCCCCGCAACCGCAAGGACGGCCTGCGGGGCTTCTTCTGGCCCCGCACCACCTACGCGGACGACGCCGAGGCGGCCGCGGTGGCGACCCGGCTGCGGGCGGGCCTGTCAGGGCTCGAGGCGGAGTGACGGGTCGCCGTCGGCGACGGTGAGGGTGGCGGGGACGCCGAGCAGGTCGAGCGGGTCACCCGCCAGCCCGGTGGCCCGCAGCGTGACGACCTCGCCCTTGGCCGGTCCGGCGATGATGGTCAGGTCGACCGACACCGACCCGTCGTCGTTCTCGGTCGTGTCGACCACCAGTGCGTCGTAGGTGCCGTCGGTGAGCTCCATGGTGCGACCAGTTGAGCACCTGACGGGACCCGGCAGCTCATCGATCGGGCGGGCCGTCCGACGTGGGCTGGAAGATGCCGATGGTGTTGCCCTCGGTGTCCCGGATGTACGCCGACCAGCCGAAGCCCGGCACCTCGAGCTTGGGCTGGATCACCTCTGCCCCGATCTGCGGGACCCGGCTCAGTACCCTGTCGATGTCGTCGACGCCGACGACCACGACCGGGCTCTGGTGCACCTCGCCGCGCCCGATCAGCGCCCCGTCCGCCCCCGGCTCGTCGGCGGCGCCGGCCGTGACGAGCCAGTAGGGCTGATCGCCGGACCCGGCGATCTGCCACCCGAACGCCTCGCGGTAGAACGCCGAGGCGCGTTCGGGGTCGTCCACCGGGATCTCGAAGTGCACGACCTTCGACATGGCGGCCTCCCTCGAGCGTCACGACGATCTGGTACGCCCAGCCTGCCACAGCGCCGCCGCGCGCCGTCCGGACGACGGGTGCCGTGGCGCGAGGTCGCAGGGAGGGCGGCGGGGCGTCGACGGCGCGCCAGCCCGACCACGCGGTCGGAATCCCGTCGGTCACATCGACTGCCCGTGCCAGGCTGGGCCGATGCGGGACGAGTGGGTGGATCTGAACCGGCGCTGGTGGGACGAGCGGGCACCCATCCACGTGGGCAGCGAGCTCTATGACGTGCCCGGGTTCCTGGCCGACCCCGAGGCCACCACGCTGCGACCGTTCGAGGTCGACGAGGTGGGCGACGTCCGGGGCCGGACCCTGGTGCACCCCCAGTGCCACTTCGGACTGGACACGTTGTCGTGGGCCCGGCGGGGCGCCCGGGTGACCGGGGTCGACTTCTCCGAGGCGGCGGTCGCGGCGGCCACCGACATGGCGGCCACGGCGGGCCTGGGCGCCGAGTTCGTCGTCGGCAACGTGTACGACGCCGTCGACCTGGTGGGCGGGCGCACCTTCGACGTCGTGTACACGGGCCTCGGCGCCCTCAACTGGCTGCCCGACATCGACCGCTGGGCGCGGGTGATGGCGGCGCTGGCCGCCCCCGGCGGCATGCTCTACCTGGCCGAGTTCCACCCGCTGCACGCGATCCTGGGCGACGACGACCTCACGGTCACCTACCCGTACTTCCACGACCGCGACGCGCCGATCGAGTTCGACGAGCCCGGCACCTACGCGGACCTGGAGGCCACCACCGAGCAGAACCGCACCGTCGAGTGGCATCACGGCCTGGGCGCGGTGGTCACGGCGATCGTCGACGCCGGGCTCACGGTCGAGCTGCTCCACGAGTTCGACTACACGCTGTTCCCGCGCTGGCCCTTCCTGGTGAAGAGCGGCCGCGACACCTACCGCCTGCCCGACGGCACGCCGTCGATCCCGCTGATGTACAGCCTGCGGGCCCGCAAACCGGACTGACCGATCTCGCGCGTTGGTCCGCCTGCCCGGCAGGCTCGCCCCAGGTCGGTCGCCCGCGACTGCCGGATCCGGCCCCGACGCGGCATGCTGGACGCGGTGACATCCCACGACAGCACGGTCGGTCATCTGCTCATCGCCGAGCCCATGCTCGGCGACCCCAACTTCGACCGCTCCGTCGTGCTGATGATCGAGCACAGCGCCGACGGTGCGCTGGGGGTGGTGCTCAACCGTCCGACCGAGCTGGAGATCGACCTGGTGCTCGCCGACTGGGCCGCGCTCGCGGCCCCACCTGCGGTGATCTACATGGGCGGCCCGGTCGAGCAGAACGGCGTGCTCGCCCTCGGGCGCCGACGCGCGGGCAGTCCCGAGGTGCCCGGGTGGACCTCGGTGCTCGGTGACGTCGGGACGATCGACCTGCACCTCGAGCCCGACCAGGTCGCCGGCGGCCTCGACGGCATCAGGTTCTTCGCCGGCTACTCGGGCTGGGGCGGCGGCCAGCTGGAAGCCGAGCTGGACGAGGGCGCCTGGCTGGTGGTGCCCGCCATCGCCGCCGACGTGTTCGCCCCCGACCCCGACACGATGTGGCGCTCGGTCCTGCGCCGCCAGCGCGGCAAGGTGTCGATGCTGGCGGACTTCCCGGTGCACCCGTCGCTCAACTGACGGCCCTGCCCCGAGGGGCGGGTCACGGCCTGGCAGCGGGAGTGGTCACAGGTCGGTGAGGGCCTTGTACGCCTCGGCCCACGGCCGGTCGGCCAGTCGGCCGTGGGCGGCGAGCCGCTCGCGCACCCGGGCGCGGAAGGCCTCGAGCTGCGACGCGCCCTCGGGAGAGTCGAGGTCGACGAACATCGTGGACAGAAGCTGCGACCGGTGCGCCTCGAGCGCCCCGAGCTTGCGGGCGACGTCGTCCTCGGCGACCTGCTCGACGTGGTCGGGCTCGTCGGCCTCGAACAGCAGCAGCGCGTCCGGGCGGTGGTGGGCGATCTGCTGCTCGGGGAAGAAGTGCGGGTCGCGGGCGGCCACCACACCGTCGACCGTCAGGAAGCCGGCGTGGCGGTGGTCGGGGTGGAGGCGGTAGCGCTTCCAGGGGTCGTGGCCGAGCACCACCGCGGGACGCAGCCGGCGGATCCAGTACGCCACCTGCCAGCGCTGGCGCAGGCCCGAGTCGAGCTCGCCGTCGGGCCAGTCGAGGAACACCACCTCGCCCGTGGCCCCCAGCGCCTTGGCGGCCTCGCGCTGCTCGGCCTGCCGCTGGGCGACGAGGTCGGCGAGGTCCTGGTCGGGGTCCCAGGTGCCCTTGGACCCGTCCGTGCACACCAGGTGGTGGACCACGCAGCCGGCGGCCGCCCACTTGGCCAGCGTGGCGCCGCACCCGAACTCGATGTCGTCGGGGTGGGCGCCGATCGCCAGCGCGCTGGCGGGACGAGGCAGATCGACGGTGACGGCGCTCACGACAGCCGGTGGGCGACGGCACCGGTGGGGGCGACGACCGGCGCCGGCTCGTCCTTGCCGTCCGCGGGCGGTGCCCAGGGCTCGGGCGCGCCGGGGTAGGACAGGTCGCCGGGCAGATCGACGTCCCAGCCGAGGTGGGGGTCCTGCACGATGCGCGCGGGCAGGTCGAGCCGGGCGGCCTCGGCGCGGTGGCGGCCGAAGGAGCCGGCGCCGTAGGCGAACGTGAAGCCGGCACCGGTGGGCAGTGCCAGGACGTTGGTGCCGTCGAAGCGGCGGTCGGGCACCAGGGAGACGCCGGGGAACCGGGCGAGCCACGCCAGGTCCGTGGCGAGCGGCAGGTCGGCGTGGGCGACGATGGCGTGGGCGATGCCGTCGGCGCGCAGGGCCGCCACGCCGTCGGACACGGCGCCGTTCAGGCCCCGGCCCGGGCACCACACCACGCGGGCGCCCGAACGCTCGGCCCAGGCCCGGACCGCCTCGTCGTCGCACACCACCACCACGGGCAGCGGGTCGGCGGCCAGCAGCACGATCTCGGCCATGTGACGCGCCAGGTCGGCCCGCTCGCCGGGATCGAGGGCGCTCGCCAACCGGACCTTGGCCTGGGTGAAGGCCTTGACCGGCACGACCACCGCCGCGGACGTCGTCGCTGACACTGCGGCGCAGCGTACCGCCCGGCTGCGCCCGCGACGACGGGCCACGCTGCGGGAACGAGCCGCCGGTTACGGTGGCGTCCATGCCCATCCGAGTCGCCGTGGTCGGTGCCGGATCGTGGGGCACCACGGTCGCGGCGCTCGCCTGCCGCAACACCCCGACCGTGCTGTGGGCCCGCCGTCCGGAGCTGGCCGCCGAGGTCAGCCGGAACCATCGCAACAGCGAGTACCTGGCCGGCTGCGCGCTGCCCGAGCAGCTGGCCGCCACCGCCTCCCTCGCCGAGGCGGTCAGCGAGGCGGACGTGCTCGTGATGGGCGTGCCGTCGCACGGCATGCGGGCGACGCTGCGCGAGCTGGCCGCCCACGTGCGCCCGTGGGTGCCGGTGGTCAGCCTGGCCAAGGGCCTAGAGGAGGGCACGCGCCTGCGCATGACCCAGGTCATCGCCGAGGAGCTGCCAGGGCACCCGGTGGGGGTGCTCACCGGCCCCAACCTGGCGAAGGAGATCCTGTCCGGCCACGCAGCGGCCACGGTGGTGGCCTTCAGCGACGACCACATCGCCCGCGAGCTGCAGCGCATCTTCAGCGGTGATCTGTTCCGCGTGTACACCAACCCGGACGTCGTCGGGTGCGAGGTCGGCGGGGCGCTGAAGAACGTCATCGCCATCGCCTCGGGCATGGCCGACGGCCTGGGCACCGGCGACAACACCCGGGCCGCGGTCATCACCCGGGGGCTCGCCGAGTTGTCGCGCCTCGGCGTGGCGATGGGCGGCCGGCTCATGACCTTCGCCGGGCTCGCCGGCATGGGCGACCTCATCGCCACCTGCATCTCGCAGCAGAGCCGCAACCGCTACGTGGGCGAGCAGCTCGGCAAGGGCCGCACCATCGACGAGATCGTCGCCGAGATGAAGATGGTGGCCGAGGGCATCAAGACGTCGAAGGTCGTGGTCGAGCTCGCCGACCAGTACGAGGTCGAGATGCCGATCGCCCGCGAGATCCACGCCGTGATCCACGAGGGGTGCACGGCCACCGACGCCTACCGGGGCCTGCTGCGGCGGGACCACCGGTCCGAGCTCCACGGCATGAGCTAGGGAGCGCACACCGATGTCCGTTCGTACCTGGATGCTGCGCCGCCTCATGGGCCGCATGCGCATCACCGACGACGTGGTCCGCCACCTGTCCACCTTCCAGCGCCTGGGCGAGCACGTCGAGGTCGAGCTGCCCACCGAGCTCATGCCCATCGGCGCCCGCACGGTCTTCCGGGCCCTGCGCACCCGGGCGGCGGCGCAGATCGGCCCCGATTGGGTGTGGCCGTACTGGCTCGAGCGGCAGCTCGACCCGGCCTCGCCGTCGTTCGTTCCCCGCGGTCACCTGCCGTTCCTCACCAACCTGACCCACCGGAACTGGACCGCGGTCGGCAACCTCGACTCACCGTGGGAGGCGATCGTCGACCCCCGCGGCCTGGTGACGCCCTGGTACGACGGCTGGTCGCTCGACTGGTGGATCGGCGCGGACGACCGCTGGCACCTGCCCGCACGCGACATGGGCGTGCGTCAGCGGCTGGTCGGCGACTCGCCGGTGGTCGAGACCGCCATGAGCATCCCCTCGGGCGACGCCGTCCAGCGCGTGTACGCCATCCGGCGCAGCTCGGCCGAGGGCGGCGGTGAGCTGGTGATCGTCGAGATCGAGAACGCCTCCCCGGTGCCCGTGGCGCTCGCGCTGGGCGTGCGGCCCTACACCCCCGAGGGCCTGTCCGTCATCGAGCGCATCGACCTGCGGGGCAGCACCGTCGCGGTCGACGGCCGGGTGGCGCTGCTGCTGCCCAGGCCGCCCATGCGGGTGGCCGGGTCGACGTTCCACGACGGCGACTCGGCCGCCACCGTGCTGGCCGGCGAGGCCCCCGAGCGTTGGCGGGGCCCCGTCCGCGACGTGGCGGGCCTGGCCCAGGCGGCGTTCGTCTACCCCTTGGCCCACGGGGCGACGTTCCGGGTGGCCATCCCGCTCGCCCCCGAGCCCCGCACCCGGCGCCCCCGCGTGGCGCAGCGGCGCCTGGCCCAGGCCCCCGCGTTCCCCGAGGCGGTGCCGCCGGCAGCCGCAGTGGCCACCGGGTGGCGGGCCCAGACCGACCGGGGCATGCGGCTGGTGCTGCCCGACGACCGGTTGTCCCAGGCGGTGGCGGCCAACCGCCGCAGCCTGCTGCTGCTGCACGACGGCGACGAGATCACCCCGGGGCCCGCCACCTACCACCGGTTCTGGTTCCGCGACGCCGCGTTCCTGCTCGGGGCGCTCGACCGCTACGGCTTCCACGACGAGGTGGCCCAGGTCCTGGCCTCGTACCCGGCTCGCCAGCGCAACGACGGCTACTTCTTCAGCCAGCGCCACGAGTGGGACGCGAACGGCGCCGCGCTGGTCGCCCTGGCGCACCACTGGCGCCTCACCCGCGACGCGCCGCTGGTCGAGGCCATGGTGGGCCCCATCGCCAAGGGGGTGCACTGGATCGACCGGAAGCGCCGTGCCGGCAAGGGCCGCAAGGCCGATGCCGCCACGGTCGGGCTGCTGCCGGCCGGCGTGTCGGCCGAGCACCTGGGCCCGTTCGACTACTTCTACTGGGACGACTTCTGGGGCGTTGCCGGGCTGCGTGCCGGGGCCGAGCTGCTGCGGGCGATCGACCAGCCGGAGGCCGCCGAGGACGCCGACCGGTTCGCTGCCGCGATGTGGCGCGACGTCGAGGCGTCGCTGGCGGCGACGGCGGAGCGCCTGGGCACGTCGGCGATCCCGGCCGGCCCGCGTCGCCGCATCGACCCCGGAGCGATCGGGTCGCTGGTGGCGTGCGCGCCCCTCGACCTGCTGGCGCCCGACGACGAGCGCATCGCCGCCACCGCCGACGCGGTCCGCGAGCGGTTCACCCTCGCCGAGGGTCG
>JAFGPU010000039.1 GCA_016936035.1 Acidimicrobiales bacterium | reverse complement strand
TGCGCCGCGAGGACGCGGCGCAGGTGCTCGAGGCCTCGCTCCTCCCGATGCTGGCGGCACGCTGACCGTCACCTCGGGTCGGCATGCCGGTGGTGCGTCGACGCGACGTGCCGGGGTGCGGGTCTCAGCCTGGCGTGTCGGTGGCGTCGAGGGGGTGCCCGGCGCCGGCGAGCGCCTGCTCGATCTCGGCCTTCGTGTCGGGCGGCAGCGTCGTGTAGGCGACGTGGCCGATGCCCTCGAAGCGGCGGAGCTCGGTGAGCACGGCGTCGTCGAACCCGGCGTCGACCAACAGCAGCAGCGCGGAGCGGCCGGGCTCGACCCAGCCGGCCATGTCCTTGATCCACGCGTCGTCGAGCCCGCGGTCGACCAGCTTGCCGTACAGGGCGCCCGCCGCCGCGCCGCCGACAGCCCCGGCGAGGAACGCCGGGCCGGCGATGAGCAGCCCGCCGAGCATGCCCCACCACGCACCGGCCAGGGCGCCGCGGGCCGGCGTGACGTCGACCGTCTGGACGGTGTGGCTGCGGCCCTCGTCGTCCTTGGAGACGATGACGGCGTCGTGCATCTGCACCTTGCCCTCGGTGGCGAGGTTGCTGAGCGTCAGCAGCAGCTCGGACGCGCGGCCCGGCTTGTCGAGCGCGACGACCAGGATCTGCTGACCGTCCTGCTCGCTGCCTTCGGTCGGTGCGTCCGTCACGCGCGCCAACCTACCCCGGGGCTGCCCGGATGAACCTCCAGCGAGGCTCGGCAGCCGGGCCACCGCCCCTTGCATCAAAGTACCAATACATTGATACAATGTGGCCATGGAGACGCTCGCCTGGGGCATCTGGATCGGTCTCGTCGCCATCGCGGTCGCACCCGGCTTCCGGCCGGTCAAGGACGGCGACGTCGCCCTGTTCGAGGCCGAACACGGGCTGGCGGCATCGACCACCGCGCGACCGTTCCTCCGCCGCTACCTCACCCGGGGCAACCGCCTGCGGCGCGCCACGTTCCTCGGCGCCGTCGCGCTTCCCCCGCTGGCGACGGTCGCCGTGACCGGCGAGACCACCGGCGTCGAGCCGATCTCGGCCCCGGTCGTCGCCGCTCTGATGGTCGCCACGCTCGTCACCGAGCTGACCCTCAGCCGGCCGAGCCCGGCGACGACGACGCGCTCGGCGTCGCTTCGCCCCCGCCGCCTCGGTACCTACCTGTCCCCAACGTGGCGGCTCGGGCCCGCCATCGTGGGGCTCGTGTCCTCGGTCGCGTGGCTCGGCGCGCTCCGCCTGCCCGACTCGTCGTCGATCCCGCCCGCGCGACGCAACGACCTCCCGGGGCTGTTCTTCATGAACGATCCGGTGTCCCCGAGCTCGATGCCGAGCGAGGTCGCCGCGGGGGTCGCCGTGGCGATCCTCGTCCCGGCGGCCACCCTGGTCGCCTGCCGGCTCATCGTGCGACGGCCCCAGCCACGTGTGCACGACGATCTCGTCGCGGCCGACGACGCGGTGCGCACGGCGTCGATGCAACGCATCGCGGCGATGGCCTGCGTCGTCGGGTTCCTCAGCCTGGCCCGGGCGATGGCGCAGTACGCCTACGCCGTCGCGGGGCGGTCGGGAGGCCTGGCCGCAGCAGGGATGTTCGTCGCCCTGCTGGGGGCGTCGGTCTCCTGGTCTGCACGCACCTGGGGACCCGTGGCCGTCCCCCGCCCCCGGCGGTTCCGACACCGGTCGACCACCGTCGAGGCGGCGCCGTGATCCTGGATGTCGAGACCACCTCGGCGGTGCCGCCCTACGAACAGATCCGGGCCCAGATCACAGCCCTGATCATGACCGGCGCACTGGCCGTCGGCGACCGTCTCCCGTCCATCCGCCAACTCGCGGGCGACCTCGGCCTGGCCCCCGGCACGGTGGCACGGGCCTACCGCGAGCTCGAGCAGACGGGTCTGGTCGCCAGCCGCGGCCGCCACGGCACCGTCGTCACCGACCCGGCCCACGCACGCGCGCCCGCACCGGACCCCTCGCACCTCGATGAGGCGGCAGCCACCTTCGCCGCCGCGGCCGGTCGGTCGGGCTCGAGCCTCGACGAGGCCATCGAGGCCGTGCGACGCGCCTTCGAGCACATGCAGCGCCGGACGCTCGACGCGACGGAAGGACGAGCGTGACCTCACCACCCACCACGAACGTGCAGCGTGCGCCCTCCCGAGCCGATCGCTCCCTGACCGTTGGTCAAGATATGGCGCCCGCGCGTATCGTCTGGGCATGACGGAACCCACCTCGCTCGTCGCCGAGCGCGTCGACACGCTGCTGTCCGAGCTCGATCCCGCCGCCACCGACCAGGTCGAGTTTCGTGGACGCCAGTACGACCTGGGCCTGGCCTGGGTCCATTTCCCCGAAGGCTTCGGCGGCCTCGGGCTCAAGCCCGTCCTCCAGCGCGACATCGACCGCCGGCTCTCGGCCGCCGGCGCCCAGCCGCCCGGCGCCCGCCACTTCTTCGGCCTCACGATGGCCGGGCCGACGATGGTCACCAACGGCAGCGACGAGCTGCGACGCCGGCTGCTGCGCCGCGCCTTCACGGGCGAGGACGCCTGGTGCCAGCTCTTCAGCGAGCCCGGCGCCGGGTCCGACCTGGCGGGGCTCGCCACCCGGGCCGTGCGCGACGGCGACGAGTGGGTCGTCACGGGCCAGAAGGTGTGGAACACGCTGGCCCACATCGCGGACCGGGGCATGCTGGTCGCCCGCACCGACCCCGAGGCCCCCAAGCACAAGGGCCTCACCTACTTCGCGCTCGACATGCACGCCCCCGGCGTCGAGGTTCGACCCCTGCGCCAGATCACCGGCGAGGCCGAGTTCAACGAGGTCTACCTCACCGAGGTGCGGGTGCCCGACGCCGACCGCATCGGCGACGTCGGCGAGGGCTGGCGGGTGTCGATGACGACGCTCATGAACGAGCGCACCACCATCGGCGGCGGGGGCGGCGCTCCCCCGAAGGGCTCGGGGGCCATCGCCGAGGCCGTCCGCATCTGGGCCGACGAGGTGGCCGACAAGCGCCCCGCAGTGCGCGACCGGCTCATGCGCCTGTGGGTCGAGGCCGAGGTGCTGCGCCTCACCAACATCCGGGCGAGCCACAAGCGCAAGGCGGGCAACCCGGGGCCGGAGGGATCGATCGCCAAGCTCAAGTTCGCCGAGATCAACATGGCGATCTACGAGCTGTGCGTCGACCTGCTGGGCCCCGACGCCCTGGTCAACTACGACTACGAGATGCGCCGGGCCGAGAGCCTCGGCCTCACCGGTCCGCCGGGGTCGTCGCGCAAGATGTTCCTGCGGGCGCGGGCCAACTCGATCGAGGGCGGCACCTCCGAGATCCAGCGCAACATCCTCGGCGAGCGCGTGCTCGGGCTGCCCGGCGAGCCGCGGGTCGACAAGGACGTGCCCTGGTCGAAGGTGCCTCGCTAGCACCTCGCTCGCCCCTCGCCAGCCCTCGCGGCCCGGGCGAAACCCGGCCGCGAACGCCGGCGCGGCCGGGCACACTGGCGCCATGGCTGCCCCGCCCGACGCCTCGTGACGCCGCGCGCCTCGGCGGTCGCCGTCGCGTTCGTCGCCAACGGGCTCGGCGGGCCCAGCTTCCTCCCCCGCCTGCCGGAGCGGCAGGCGTCGCTGGGGCTCTCCGATGCCGGACTGGGCGTCGTGCTGGTCGGCATGGCCGCGGGTGCGCTGGTGGCCAGCCCCGTCGCCGGGCGGCTGGTCGGGCGGCTCGGCAGCCGGCGGGTTGTCGTCGTCTCCGCCCTGGTGCTTGCGGCGTCCCTGTGGACCGCGGGCGCGGCGCCGGAGCCGCTCGCCCTGTTCGCGGCGCTGTGCGTCATCGGCGCGGCCGATGCCGCCATGGACATCGCGATGAACGCCAACGGTGCCGCCTACGAGCGCCGCGCCGGTCGGTCCGTCATGCACCGGTTGCACGGCGCGTGGAGCCTCGGTGCGCTGGGCGCCGCCGGCGTTGCGGCGGCCACGGCCGCCGCCGGCGTGTCGCTCACCTGGCAGCTCGCCGCAGTCGGCGCCGTCATCGCGGTCGCGGTCGTCTCGACCCGCAGCGGCCTGGTCGTCGACGGCGCTCCCGTGCCGTCGAGGACCGCCCCGGCCGACGGCCCCCCGACCGCCCCTGAGGACCTGCTCGGCGACGACGTGCTCGGCGACGACGTGCTCGGCGACGCGGTTAGCCCGTCGTCGGCGGGAGGGACCACCAGGTCGAGGCTGCGGCCGCGGGTGGGGCCGCTGGTGGTGCTCGGCGCCGCCACCGTGGGCGGCGCCGTCATCGAGGGCGCCCCGGCCGACTGGTCGGCCATCCGCCTGGAGCGCCTGGGGGCCGGTCCCGGCGCGGCGGCACTGGGCTTCGCCGCCTTCATGGCCGGCATGCTGGCCGCCCGGGCGGTCGGCGACCACGCCACCGACCGCTTCGGCGGCACCGCGGTGCTGCGGGGCGGCATGGGGCTGGTGGCGGCGGGCCTGCTGGCCGGCGCGCTCGTCGACCACCCGGCCGTGTTCGCGCTCGGCCTGGTGCTGGCCGGCCTGGGCGCGAGCGCCTTTTTCCCGCTCGCGTTCTCCGCGGCCGGCAACACGCCCGGCGTTGCCCCCGGGGCCGGGGCGGCGACCGTGTCGCTCACCGCCCGGCTGGGGTTCCTGCTCGAGCCGCTGGCCATGGGCGTGCTGGCCGAGCTGGTGGGCCTGCGCTGGGCGTTCGTGGCGGTTGCGGCGATCGCGGTCGGGCTGGCCGCGGCGGCCGGGCGCATCGTCCCGCCGACCACCGGGGCGCTCGATGCCGCCCCGATCACCGACGTGCGGGCCGGCTGAGCGTTCCGGGGCGGGACCCGTCGTGCCCGGCATGCCGATCGCAGCTTCCGGCGCCACTGTGTTGCGATATGCGCAACAGACGAGCGCCGGAACGTGCGGGGCGGGACCGCCCGGTGCTCCGGGGCTCAGGCCAGCGTCGCGATGCCGCCGTCGACGGGGATGACGGCGCCGGTCAGGTAGGCACCGGCCCGCGACGACAGGAAGATCGCCGCGCCGGCCATGTCGTCGGGCCGCCCGATGCGCTTGAGCGGTGCCGACGCGGCGATGGCGTCGCCGGCCGCCTCGAGCGTCGCGGCCATCATCTTCGACTCGAACGGGCCGGGAGCGATGGCGTTCACCGTGACCGCGGGGGCCAGCCGCTTGGCCAGGTGCCGCGTGAGCTGGTGCACGGCCGCCTT
>JAFGPU010000311.1 GCA_016936035.1 Acidimicrobiales bacterium | reverse complement strand
GGGCTCGAAGGCCTCGGAGAACCACTCCACCATCGGGGGGCAGGCTACGGCGCCAGCGCGCCGGCGATGCGGGAGGCGTTCGTGCGGGCCATGCCGGCGTAGGTGTCGGCACCCGAGCCGTCGTCGCCGAGCGACTCGATGAACAACTCGACGACCGCGACATCGCCGACCTCGTCGGCCAACGTGTCGGCCAGCGACCCCGCGGCCGAGGCGTCGACGAACACCGCCGGCACGTCCTCGGCCCGCAGGGTGGCGGCCAGGTCGTCGAGGTCGCTCGCGCTCGGCGCGGCCTGGGTGGTCGACGACTCGATGACAGCGCCCACGATCTCGAAGCCGTAGCGCTCGCCGAAGTAGCCGAGCACGTCGTGGTCGGTGACCAGCTTGCGCCGCTCGGCCGGCACGTCCGCGAGCGTCGCCTCGACCTCGGCGTCGAGCGCCCGCAGGTCGTCCACGTACGCGGCGGCGCGATCGCGGAACTCGGTGGTGGCGAGCGCGGGCACCTCGTCGGCCAGCACGGTGGCCAGCGCCTCGGTGGCCGTCGCCATGCGGGCCGGGTCGGTGAAGAAGTGGGGATCGACCGGGCCGTGGCCGTGCCCGTCGTCCTCGTCGTCGTGGTGCTCGTCGTCGCCCGCCGCCGTCGCGAGCGGGGCGACGTGCTCGATCGCCTCGAACACCACGGCGCCGTCGTCCTCGGCCCCACTGATGGCGCCGTCGAGGCCCGCTTCGAAGCCGGCGCCGTTGGCCACCACGACCTCGGCCTCGCGGAGCGCGGCGACCTGGCGGGCGGAGGGCTGGAACTCGTGCGGGTCGGCCCCCGACGGCACGACGACCTCGACGGTGGCGAGGTCGCCGGTGAGGTTCCGGACGACGTCACCCAGGATCGTGTTGGTCACCGCGATGCGGGGACCGTCGCCGCCGCCGGCGGACGTGCCGCCGTCACCGCACGCGGCGACGACCGTGCCGGCGAGCACGACCGTGGCGATCAGGAGGTGGCGATGCATGGGGGACCTCGTAGCATCAGCGGGAGCGAGAACCGCTCTTGGTTCGGCTCTGGCAAGCTAGCGAGAGCGATTCTCAGTCACAACCCGATCAGGGACGATCCCCATGCCCCTTCCCGCCGCAGCTGCCACCGACCTCGTGCTCGCGTACGGCACCCGCACCGCTCTGTCCGGCGCCAGCTTCGAGCTGTCCGCCGGGGCCACGGTGGCGCTCATCGGGCCCAACGGCTCCGGCAAGTCGACGTTGCTGCGCGCGCTCGCCGGTCTGCTCGAGCCGCGCTCGGGACGGCTCGACGTGCCGGCCCGCCGCAGGCGGGGGGCGGTCGGCCTGGTGCTGCAGACCACCGACGTCGACCGCACCCTGCCGGTGACGGTGCACGAGGCCGTCACCATGGCGCGCTACGCCACGCGGGGCCCGTTCGGTCGCCTGCGGGCGGACGACCGCGCCGCGGTGCACCGTGCCCTCGAGCGCATGGGCGTCGCCGACCTGGCCGGGCGGCAGATCCACGAGCTCTCGGGCGGCCAGCGCCAGCGGGCACTCGTGGCCCAGGGCCTGGCCCAGGAGGCCGAGCTGCTGCTGCTCGACGAACCGGTCACCGGGCTGGACGTGCTGTCGCGCGAGCTCATCCTCGACGCCATCACCGCCGAGCGCGAGGCCGGGCGCACCGTCGTCGTGTCGACCCACGACCTCGACGACGCCCGCCGTGCCGACCTGGTCATGCTGCTGGCCAACCGCGTGATCGCCTTCGGGCCGCCCGACGAGGTGCTGACCGACGGCCCGCTGGGCGAGGCCTACGGCGGGCGGGTGCTGCGGGTGCCCGAAGGGCTGATCGTCATGGACGACCCGCACCACGAGCACCGCGCCGGCCGGGGCGAGCACGATCGCCACCGGGCCGGCGCGTAGACACGGGCGTCGGCCCTCCCGTTCTCAGTACTTCTCATTCCCGATATGGTGGCGCCCGTGGCCAACAGGACGACCGATCTGCACGACGTCGCCTCCACGCGCCTGCGTGCCCGCGACCAGCGCTACACGCGCGGCCGGCGCGCCATCATCGACCTGCTGGCCCGCGCCAACGCACCGCTGTCCATCCCCCAGCTGCTCGAGCGCGACCGGTCCCTGGCCCAGTCGTCCACCTACCGCAACCTGGCGGTGCTCGAGGGGGCCGGCGTGGTGCACCGCATCGTCAGCTCCGACGAGTTCTCGCGCTACGAGCTGGCCGAGGACCTCACCGAGCACCACCACCACCTCATCTGCTCGTCCTGCGGGGACGTGCGCGACTTCACGGTGCCGAGCGCGCTGGAGGGCGAGCTCGACCGGGCCCTCGGCCGGGTGGCGGGCGACCACGGCTTCGCCGCCGACCACCACCGCCTCGATCTGGTCGGCACGTGCGCCACCTGCGCCTGACGCGAGCCGGCCATCGTCGTCGAGACGGTGGCCGGGCGGCGCCGGGCTTCCACTAGCGTCGCTTGAATGAGCGTTCAACCTGGCGAACCGTCGAGCATGAACGAGCTGGGGTTCTACACGCTCGCCGGGCAGCCCCGCTCGCCCCGGGACCTCATCGCGGAGGTGCACGCCGGCGAGGCGATGGGACTCGGGTCGGCGTTCATCTCCGAGCGCTGGAACATCAAGGAGGCGTGCACGCTCTCGGGTGCGGTCGGCGCCACCTCCGAGCGCCTCGGCATCGCCACCGCCGCGACCAACCACAACACCCGTCACCCGGCCATCACCGCCAGCTACGCCACCACCATGCACCGCCTGACGGGCGGGCGCTTCACACTCGGGCTCGGCCGGGGCATCGAGCCGCTGTTCGACGCGTTCGGCATCCCCCGCATCACGAGCGCCCAGATCGAGGACTTCGTGGGCCTGATGCGGCGACTGTGGAAGGGCGAGGCGGTGTTCGGCCACGACGGGCCGGCCGGCAGGTACCCGATCCTCAACCTCGACGCGACGTTCGACGAGGACATCCCGATCGGGCTCACGGCCTTCGGCCCCAACTCGCTGGCGCTGGCCGGCCGGCTGCTCGACATGGTGGTGCTGCACACGTTCTTCACCGACGAGACGACGACGCGCGCCGTCGACACCGTCCGCCGGGCGGCCGTGGAGGCGGGCCGCGACCCGTCGGCGGTGCGAGTGTGGTCGTGCTTCGCCACGGTCGGCGACCACCTGCCCCACGACGCGCAGCTCAAGAAGACCGTCGGGCGGCTCGGGACGTACCTGCAGGGCTACGGCGACCTCATGGTGCGCACCAACCACTGGGACCCGGCCGTGCTGGAGCGGTTCCGCGCCGACGAGGTCGTGCAGTCGATCCCCGGAGCGATCGACCACGTCGCCACCACCGACCAGCTCGAGCACATCGCGACGCTGCTCCCCGACGAGTGGCTGGCCCCAGCGGCCCGCGGGTCGGCCGACGCCTGCGCCGACGCGGTGCTCGCGCAGTTCGACCTCGGCGTCGACGGCGTGATCATGCACGGCGCCAGCCCCGACGAGCTGGCGCCCGTGGTCGAGGCGTACCGCGCCCGGCGCCCGTCGGGCCGGTTCGACGGGCTGGCCGCCAACCCCGGGGCCTGATCTCGCTCGCGGTGCGACTGCGATCGACCGTCTGCCGGGGTAGGGTCGCGGCGCGGGGCTGGCATCCAGGGGGAACGATGGGGAACCGACGACCCAGCACCGCGCGCCTCGGGGCGCGCATCGGCGTCGCGGCCGTGTTGGCCGCGACGCTGGCCGGCTGCTGGTGGCCGCAGACGGGCGCGGGACCCGACCGGCGGGCGCACAACCCGGCGGAGACCGCGATCACGGCCGCCACCGTGGCATCGCTCCACCAGCTGTGGACGGCGCCCACCGACGGGCCCGCAGGCGACCCCGTCACGTCGATCGCCGGGGTGCACGTCGACGGCACCGACCAGGTGTACGGCTTCCGCACGGACGGCACACCCCTCTGGTCGGCGACCGTGCCGAACGGATGGGGCGACATCGCCGACTTCACGTCGGTGCTCGTCGACGGCGACCGGCTCCTGGCGGTGCACGAGGGCGACCCGCCGGTGTGGAACTTCCCCGCCAACGCGGGGCTCTGGCTCGACGTCGCGACCGGGGACGCGCTCGGCGTCGGCATCAAGGCGGACGGCGCGCGGGGCGGCCTCGTCGCGGGCTCGAGCACGCAGTACGCCGATGGCGCGTACGTCGAGTTCCTGCGGATCGTCGACTCGGCGACCAATGACGCCGACCCCGATCAGTTCGGCGATCCCCTGCTGGCCCTGTCGACCGGCGACCCGTTCGGGGCTCCGTCCCACGTCACGCTGGGGGCCGCCGCGGTGTTCCAGTCAGGTCCCGGGCTCCCGTCCTCCATGCAGGCGATGGAGTCCCTGGGCGTGCGCGCGTTCCCCCGCGAGGGCGGCGCCGCCAACTGCGGCCCGTCCGTGTTCCCCCGGTTCGCGTGCCCCACCTGGGTCACCGACCTCACCGGCTCGACCGCGACCCCGGTGGTGCTCAGCGGGGACCACACGACGCTCTACGTCGGCGTGGACTCGACCCTCCACGTTCTCGACGCCGCCACCGGGGACGTGCTGTGGACGGCCCCGCTGGCGTCGGCGATCACAGACGCGCCGGCCGTCGGACAGGGCAGCGTGTTCGTGCCCACCAGCGACGGCGAGCTCGCCGTCCTGCCCGCCGACGGCTGCGGGGCTGCCGTGTGCGCGCCGACGTGGACCTCGGCGACCGGCAGCGCCGTCACGGTCCAGCCCGCGATCGTCGGCTCCGGCTCCGGCGCCGTCGTGATCACGGGCGGTGCCGACGGCGGCGTCGACGCCGTCAGCGCCGACGGCTGCGGCGCCGCGACGTGTGCGCCGCTGTGGTCGGCGTCGGCCGGCGCGCCGGTGACCGGCGCCCCAGCGGTCAGCAACGGCGCCGTCTACCTGGGCACCGAGGCCGGCCTGGTCGCCTTCGGGCTCTGATCCTCCCGGTGTGACGCACGTGACACCGCTGGTCGCGGCAGCGGGGGTGGAGCGCGCCGGGCACTAGCCTTGTCGCTCCGGGCTGCACGCCCTCACCATCCGCTCCGACGACCGGAGACCCTGCGGTGACCAACGACATCGAAGGGTGGCCGGGCCGGCCGTACCCGCTGGGGGCGACGTACGACGGCACGGGCACCAACTTCTCACTGTTCTCCGAGGTCGCAGACGCCGTCGAGCTGTGCCTGTTCGACGACGGGACCGAGCGGCGCGTCGCCCTCACCGAGGTCGACGGCTTCTGCTGGCACATCTACCTGCCCCGCATCGGCATCGGGCAGCGCTACGGGTTCCGGGTGCACGGCCCGTGGGAGCCGTCCCGCGGGCACCGCTGCAACCCCAACAAGCTGCTGCTCGACCCCTACGCCAAGGCCATCGACGGCGGTGTCGACTGGGACCAGGCGTGCTTCCCCTACGACTTCGGCGACCCCGACAGCCGCAACGACGACGACAGCGCGCCGCACGTACCCAAGGGCGTCGTCGTCAGCCCCTACTTCGACTGGGGGACCGACCGGAGACCGGACGTGCCGCTGCACGAGTCGGTCATCTACGAGATGCACGTCAAGGGGTTCACAGCCACCCATCCCGACATCCCCGAGCAGCTGCGCGGCACCTACGCGGGGCTGGCGCACCCCGTGGCCATCGACCACCTCCTGTCCCTGGGCGTCACCGCAGTCGAGCTGCAGCCCGTGCACCAGTTCGTGCACGACTACACGCTGAGCCAGCGGGGCCTGCGCAACTACTGGGGCTACAACTCGATCGGCTTCTTCGCGCCCCACAACGAGTACTCGTCGGCCGGGGTCGACGGCTCGCAGGTGCCCGAGTTCAAGGCGATGGTGCGGGCGCTGCACGCCGCCGGCATCGAGGTGATCCTCGACGTCGTCTACAACCACACCGCCGAGGGCAACCACCTCGGCCCGGTGCTGTCGTTCAAGGGCATCGACAACGCCGCCTACTACCGCCTCGTCCCCGACGACCCGGCGCACTACTACGACACGACGGGCACCGGCAACAGCCTCAACATGGCCCACCCGCACGCCCTGCAGCTGATCATGGACAGCCTCCGGTACTGGGTGACCGAGATGCACGTCGACGGGTTCCGCTTCGACCTGGCGGCCACCCTGGCCCGGCAGTTCCACGACGTCGACCGACTGTCGTCGTTCTTCGACCTGGTGCAGCAGGATCCCGTCATCAGCCAGGTCAAGCTCATCGCCGAGCCGTGGGACCTGGGCGAGGGCGGGTACCAGGTGGGCAACTTCCCGCCGCAGTGGTCCGAGTGGAACGGCAAGTACCGCGACACGGTGCGCGACGTGTGGCGGGGTCAGCCCGCCATCGTCGGCGAGCTGGCGTTCCGCCTCACCGGCAGCTCCGACCTCTACCAGGCCGATTCGCGCCGGCCCTCGGCCAGCGTCAACTTCGTGACCGCCCACGACGGGTTCACGCTCGCCGACCTGGTCTCGTACAACGACAAGCACAACGAGGCCAACGGCGAGGGCAACCGCGACGGCGAGAGCCACAACCGCTCGTGGAACTGCGGGGTCGAGGGCCCCACCGACGATGCGGCCATCCTGGCGTTGCGCGCCCGCCAGCAGCGCAACCTCCTGGCCACGTTGTTCCTGTCGCAGGGCGTGCCGATGCTGCTGTCGGGCGACGAGGTCGGGCGCACCCAGGGGGGCAACAACAACGCCTACTGCCAGGACAACGAGACCTCGTGGTTCGACTGGGCGCACCGCGACGAGGCGCTGCTCGCCTACGTGACCGAGCTGATCGCCTTCCGGCGCGAGCACCCCGTGTTCCGCCGCCGGCGGTGGTTCCAGGGGCGCCCGCTGCGGGGCACGGCTGACATCGAGTGGCTGCGGCCCGACGGCACGGGGATGACCGAGGCCGACTGGACCGAGCACCACGAGACCTGCGTGGGCATGTTCCTCAACGGCGAGGCCATCACGTCACCGGGCCCCCGGGGCGAGCAGGTCGTCGACGACTCGTTCCTGGTGCTCATCAACGCCTCGTCGGAGCCCCGCAAGTGGACGGTGAGCGGCCCCTGGGGCGAGGCGTGGGCCGGCGTGCTCGACACCGCCGCGGACCCGCCGTTCGGCACGGGCGCCGGTGCCGGCGAGCCCGGCGAGCCGGTCCGCGGCGACATCGTGGTCGGCGACCGCTCGCTGGTGGTGCTCCGCCGGCTGTGAGCGCCGCGTCCGCGAGAGACGATCGCGTCAGTGCGGTCAGTCGGCGGGGACGAGGTCGGGATCGAGGGTTCCGGACCGGGCGAGCCAGCGCCCGATCTCGGCCGACACGTTGCGCCCCGTGGCGATGGCGGGTGCGTCGTACGCCGAGGCGATCTTCTCGTTGACGCGCTCGATCGCCTTGCGGGTCGAGTCGCGCGAGCGGCCGAGCAGGTGTGCCGCCTCGTCGTGCGAGCGCGGCTCGAGGGTCGGCGGTCGCGGCAGGGCGGCGAAGCGCGAGTAGTAGGCCAGCAGGACGCGCCGTTCGAGCGGCGTGAACGACAGGGCCACGGCCGTGTCGAACCCGGCGGTGGGCTCGTCGTCGAGGTCGAACCCGTCGCCGTCGAGGTCGAATCCGTCGACGTCGCCGACGGAGTCGAGGGCGCCGCCACCGGGGAGGCGGTCGTCGGCGAGCACCGTGGCGGCGGGGCCTCGGTGGTCGTCGGTGGCGCACACGATGTGGAAGCGCTGCCCGGGGCGCCCGATGGCGTAGCTCCACCGGTGCCGCACGGGCGCCCACCGGCGGCCGGGCTCGAGTGGCACCTCTTCGTAACCGGGCTCGTACACGGCGAGCAGTCCCGGCTTGTCGCTGACGTTGACCGTCGTCCAGCGGGTGCCGTCCCAGGCGATCTCGAGATGCGACTTCGACACCGTCCACCGGCCCTGGACGCGCTGGTGGCCGACGCGCACGTCGTTGCTGCGACCCCGGCCGATGCGGACCGTGTGGTCGAGCTCGAGCCTGGCCGTCCACGCCTCGTCGTGGATGCGGACCCTGATCGTCAACCGCCGGCACCTCCGGGCGCCCGGTCGCCGTCGAGCGCGGCCGCTGCATCGGCACGATGGCGGAGCACGGCGACGGTCACGTTGTCGGTGGCGCCGCGGGCCAGCGCCGCGTCGACCAGCCGGCGGGCGGCGTCGCTGGCGGTGGGGGCACCGGACATGACGGCGACCATCGTGGCCTCGTCGACCACCTCGATGCCATCGGACGCCAGCACCAGGGCGTCGCCGGGACGCAGCGCAACCGTGGTGGGGGACGCGTCCACCGTGGCGTCCGATCCCACGGCGCGGGTGATGACGTGCCGTCCGGGGTGGTGTCGGGCCTCGGCGCGGGAGATCGTGCCGGCGCGCACCAGCTCGGCGGCCACGTTGTCCTCCTCCGACAAGCGGCGCAGCCGGCCCGACGCGAGCAGCCAGGCCGGAGAGTCGCCCACGTCGACGAGCGACCACGTGCTGCCGATCGGGTCGACGGCGCGGGCGACCACCATGGTGAGCGTGGCGACCATCGAGGCGACGTCGGGATCGGTCGCGCGGCGTGCCCGCACGGCGGCCTGCGCGTCGCACGCGGCCCGGCACACGGTGCCGGCGTCCAGCGGCTCGTCGGGCGACGACAGCCGGGCGACGACCGCATCCACGGTCAGCTGCGCGGCGAGTGCCCCGCCGCGATGACCTCCGGCACCGTCGCTCACGACAGCCCACCGCGACGACACGGCGGCGCGATCCTGGTTGTCGGGGCGGGGGCCCGTGGCCGTCGCCCACCCGGCGTCGATCAAGGTCATGGTGGAGGCATAGCGTCCTGGCCCCATCTCCGAAAGGGCCAGCACTGGCCCCTGGCGCGGATACCCCGGGCCTCCTGCCGACGAACCGGCTGTGGTCAGCGGCCTGCGGTCATCTCCGTGCCTCTCACGCCAGGCCCAGCACCTGCGCGAACGCCGCCTCCTCACGGGCCCGGGCGGCGGCGACGGCGTCCGCCCGCCCGGCGAGCATGGTCGCCTTGATCGCCCGCAGCGCCGTCAACGGGGCCGTCGCGATCGACGACGCCAGCGTCAGGGCCGCGGTGACGAGGTCGTCCGCCGGCACGGTCCGCAGGGCGATGCCGCACTCGACGGCCTCGGGGGCGGTCAGCCACGGGCTGGTGAACAGCACCTCGGCGGCGCGCTGCCAGCCCATGCGGGCGGGGAACAGGTAGCTGCTCGCGGCCTCGGGCGGCACGCCCATCTCGGCGAACGGTGTGCGGAAGCGGGCCGTGTCGGCCGCGAGCACGAGGTCGCAGTGGGGGAGCATCGTGAACCCGATGCCGACCGCCGCCCCGTTGACTGCGGCCACCAGCGGCTTGTCGAACGCCTGGAGGGCGTCGAGCAGCACGGGGAACCCGGAGTCGATTGGCTCGCCGGCGGCGAGGCGGGCCATCTCGTCGAGGTCCTGGCCGGCGGAGAAGGCCCGCCCGGCGCCGGTGAGCACGACGACCTTGACGGTGTCGTCGGTCCGGGCGGCGTCGAGGGCCGCGCCGGTGGCCCGGTACAGCGGCGAGTCGAAGGCGTTGAGGGCGCCGGGCCGATCGAGGGTGAGCAGGCGCACCCCGTCGTGGCCCTCGACGTCGTCCGACCGGACCAGGGGCGGGCTGTCCTTCGTTTCTGACACCCCGTCAGGTTGGCACGCGGGCGTGCTGCGCGCTCGATCAGGGCGCGGCGCGGCGGCGTGACCGCATGGCGGCCACGTTGGCTCGGGTCGCGCACCGCTCGGAGCAGTAGCGGCGAGAGCGGTTGCGCGAGGTGTCGAGGAAGACCTTGCGGCAGCCGGTGGCCGAGCAGGTGCCGAAGCGATCGGGGCCGAGGTCGAGGAACGCCATCGTCAGGCCCATGACCGCTCCCGCGGCGTACTCCTCCGCGACCGGGCCATCGGTCGAGGCCACGTGGAGGTGCCAGTCGGAGTCGTCGTGGCCTGAGATGCTCGGCCGGGCGCGGTGGCGGTCGAGCAGCTCGTTGAGCACCCGCACCATCGTCGCCGATCGGGAGTCGCCCGCCGCCTCGAACACGGCGCGCAGGTGCGTGCGGAGATCGGCGAGGGGCGCCACGTCGGCGGCCCGTGCCCGCTCGGCCATCCAGGGGTAGGGCGCCAGGAACCGTCGCAGGCCCTCGATGCTGGTGAGCGGGTCGTCGGGGTGGCGGTCGTCGGGCTGGGACGACACCAGGGCGACGCCATAGCTCGCGTAAGCGTCAAAATCCACTTGTGATCCTTACGACGGTGTGGGACGGTGTCAGGGTCATACCTAGCTCATGCACCTTACCGGTTCGTCTGCCCGTCGTCCGTCCCGACCCCAGAGGAGGATCCGTGATCCGGCACCGTCACCGCTTCCCCAACGTCCCCCGCCGCCGGCCCGCCCGGCCGGCCGCCCTCCGTCACGGCGACGTCCTCACCGGCGACCGCCTGCCCGAGGCCACCCACGTCCCCCGGGGCCTGCGATGAGCACTGCCGTCGACGCGCGCACCTGGGCCGAGGACTGGCAGCGGTCGTGGGACCGCCAGCAAGAGGGCTACATGCCCGACCGCGAGCATCGCCTGGCGGCGCTGGTCGACATCGTCGAGGCCGTCGGCGGTCGAGCCCCCCGGGTGCTCGACCTGGCGTGCGGCACCGGCTCGATCAGCCGGAGGCTGCTCGGGCGCCTCCCCCGCGCCACCGCCGTGGCGGTCGACGTCGACCCGGCGCTGCTGGCCATCGCTGCGGCAACCCTCGGCGACGACGAGCGAGTGCGGATCGTGCGCGCCGACCTGGGCGACCCGGCTTGGACCGCAGCGGTCGGCGACACCCCGTTCGACGCCGTGGTCACCGCCACCGCGCTGCACTGGCTGCCCGAGGCCACGTTGCGTCGCCTCTACGGCGACCTGCGCGCGCTGGTGCGCCCCGGCGGCGTCGTCGCCAACGCGGACGAGATGGTGCCCGCCCGGCTGCCGCGCCTCACGGCCGAGCTGAGCCGCCTGGCCCGTGAGCGCAGGGCGGCGTTGTGGGCAGACGGTCGGCCCGACTGGGACGCCTGGTGGGACATCGTCGCCCGTGACCCCCGGCTGGCGGAGGCGGTGGCCGAGCGCCGCCGGTTCTTCGGCGGCGACCACGCGCCCGAGTTCGTCCCGCCCGCCGAATGGCACGTCGTCGCCCTGGCCGACGCCGGGTTCGCCGAGGCCGGCATCGCCTGGCGCTCGGGCACCGGAGCCATCGCCGCCGCAGTGCGCTGAGCCGGCTCGTGCGCCGGCCCCAGCTCGCTCAGCCGCCGCCCTCGTCGTCGTCTCCGCCGTCGTCGTCGCCGGCGGCGGCCGGTGCCACGCCTGCGGCCACCTGGCCGGCGATGGCGGGCGCGGCGCCGGACAGGCCGACGAGGTAGCAGGCGATCGGTGCCGCGGTGCGCTCGCTGGCGTGGGCGGCGGTGCCGGCCAGGTCGAGCAGCATCTCGACCGTGGCGGCATCCGGAGGCTCGACCTCCAGCTCGGCGGCGAAGGCGGCGATCCACTCGTCGCGGGTCATCGGACGGCTCCTGGGTCGGGGACGGCTGCCGCCAGTATCTCCCGTGCCGGGCGCCGCATCGTGCAGTCGGCGCGGCGCCCGTTAGCGTTTCCCTTCGTGAGCGGGCACGGCGAGACCAGCTACCAGTTCGACCAGGCGACCGCAGTGGCGCTGCGCCACGCGGACGAGGGCAACGCGGTCCACGACGTCGACGTCGACGCCGGCTGGACGATCGGCGACAAGCCCAACGGCGGCTACCTGCTGGCCACCATCGCCCGGGCCGCCATCGACACCACCGCTGCCGTCGAGGGCCCGGCGCACCCGCACGCGCTGGCCGCCGTCGCCAGCTACGTGGGGCCGCCTGCGCTGGGGGCGGCCGAGGTGCACAGCGAGGTGCTGCGCCGGGGTCGGGGCATGAGCCAGGTGCGTGGGCGCCTGGTGCAGAACGGCGCCACCCGGGTCGAGGCCACGTTCACCCTCGGCCGCCTCCGGGCCGAGGCCGAGCCGTGGTGGGGCGGCGAGCCGGCGCCCGGGATGGCCGAGACCGGTCCGGACCGGCGCTCGCCGGCGGCGGGCCCCGGCGGCATGCACCTGCCGATCATGGACCGGGTCGACATCCGGCTCGACCCGTCGACCGCCGGGTTCGTCAGCGGTCGGCCCGCCGGCGTGGGCGAGCTGCGTGCCCGCCTGTCCTTCGCGGACGGCCGGGCGCCCGACCCGCTGGCGTTGCTGTACGCCGTCGACGCCCTGCCGCCGGCCACCTTCGACATCGGGGGGACCACCGGCTGGGTGCCCACCCTGTCGCTGACGGCGTACGTCCGGGCGCTGCCGGCCCCCGGCCCGCTGGTCGTGCGCCAGCGCGCCGGCCTGGTCGAGGCCCGCACCGTCGACGAGGTGTGCGAGGTGTGGGACAGCCGCGGTCGGCTGGTGGCCCAGGCCACCCAGCTCGCCGCCATCCGCACGGCGTGAGGGCCCGAGCTCAGCCGACCACCAGCAGGCGCAGGGTGACGTCGCTGGCGATCGGGCCGTCGACTCCGGCGTAGGCCGCCTCGACGCTGCGCAGGCCCTCGGCGATCTCGGCGTCGGTGAGCGCCCGGCACCACGAGTCGACGTGCCGGAGGTCGCGCACCCCGGCCCGCCAGGCCGGCAGCTCGACGCGCCACGGTTCCACCACGTCCTCGACGTGGCGGACGGTGAAGCCCGCGCGCTGGCCTGACGCGACGACCTCGCCGGTCGAGGGGAACGTCGCCGCGACCCGCTCGGTGCCGGGGAACGCGCCCAGCAACCCGGTGGCGGGCACATCGGCCAGGAAGCCGCGCAGCGCGACCACGCCGCCGGGCCGCACGACCCGGCGCAGCTCGCGGAACACCTGGTCACGGTCGTCGACCTGGTGGATCACGGTCGACAGCCACGCGACGTCGACCGACCCGGTGCGCACCGGCAGCGACTCGGCCCATGCGCCGACGTACGGGTGGCGGCCGGTCAGCCCGGCTCGGGCGGCCTCGTCGCGCATGGCGGCGGACGGTTCGACGGCCACCACCGCGGCGCCGAACCAGTCGGCCAGGGGCTCGAGGAAGCCGCCGGTGCCGGCCCCGAGGTCGAGCACCCGGCCTGGCGCCGGGCCTGCGGCGCGGACGACCGCCTCCTTCCAGACGGCCAGCACGTCGGGCGGGAGGGTGCGGTGGGTGCGGAACGTCCCGGCGTTGCCCTGATAGTCGACGCGCGCCACGGGGGGATCCTCGCACGGAAGGTCGTCGCCCGGGCGGGCGGGCCTTGACGAAGGGGCGCGGCATCGTGTATAACAGACGTGTTATGCAACGTGATGGTTATGGAGCGGCGACGGCCGACCGGCTCGACGCCACGTTCTCGGCCCTGGCCGATCCCACCCGCCGGGCGATCCTGCGCCGGCTGACGGCGGGCGAGGCCACTGTCTCCGAGCTCGCCGCCCCCTTCGCCGTGAGCCAGCCGGCGATCTCGCGCCACCTCAAGGTGCTGGAACGGGCCGGTCTCATCTCGCGCCGGCGCGACGCCCAGCGGCGGCCGTGCCGCCTCGAAGCCCGCGCCCTCGCGGCCGCCACCGAGTGGCTCGACGGGTACCGGCGGTACTGGGAGGAGAGCTACCAGCGCCTCGACGCGTTGCTCGCCGAGCTCGAGGCCGACGACCCGGGCCGCGAGGCCTAGCCGACCAGGAGGTCATCCCATGTCCCTCACCGACGACGCCGCGTCGGTCACCGTGACCACCCCGTCCGACACCGAGATCGTGATCAGCAGGGTCTTCGCGGCACCCCGCGACCGGGTGTTCGACGCGCTGACCATCGCCGAGCTGCTCGTGCGCTGGCACGGCGCCCAGGGGTGGCAGCTGGCCGTGTGCGAGGTCGACCTGCGGGTCGGTGGTCGATGGCGCTTCGTGTCCCGGGGGCCGGGCGGCGCCACGATGGGCACGTCCGGCGTGTACCGCGAGGTCGAGCGCCCGTCCCGCCTCGTGCACACCGAGGTCGCCGACGGCGCCGACGCCGGCGAGGCGGTGGTCACCACCGAGCTGGCAGAGGAGGGCGGCCGGACGACGTTGACCGCCACGGTGCGCTACCCGACCCGGCGGGCACGCGACGTCGTGATCGAGTCGCGCATGGCCGGCGGCGTCGGCGAGAGCTACGACCGGCTCGACCGGGTGCTGGACGAGACCGCGATCGCGGACCGCTACCGCAAGGTGGCGGCGCAGTTCACCGCCCGGGTGCGGGCGGTGCCCGAGGGCGCCTGGGACAACCCGTCGCCGTGCGACGGGTGGGTGGCCCGCGACGTCGTGCGCCACCTCGTCGAGTGGCTGCCGGCCTTCTTCGTCGGCCGGTGGGGCATCGAGGCGCCGGACGGGCCCGCGGTCGACGCCGATCCGGCGGGCGCGTGGGCGGCGCTCGACGCGACCATCCAGGCGGCGCTCGACGATCCCGAGGTCGCCGGGCTCGAGCGCGACACCCCGATGGGGTCGTCGACCTTCGCCCGGGCGATCGACATGATCTGCACGGGTGACGTGCTGGTCCACACCTGGGACCTGGCCCGGGCCACCGGGCTGAACGACACGCTGGACGCCGACGAGGTGCACCGCATGCTCGCCGGCATCGAGCCCATGGACGAGCCCATGCGCCAGAGCGGCCACTACGGCCCCCGCGTCGACGTGCCCGCCGATGCACCGGAACAGGACAGGCTGATCGCCTTCACGGGGCGCCGTCCCTGACCGGCCCACGGGTTGACAGCTCGCGGCGCGGGCGGGTCGTCCTCGCGCCGTGACGTAGGGTCCACGCATGGGGTTGCAGGGGTTCTCGCACGTCGGCGTGTGCTGCTCCGACCTCGAGCGGTCGACCCGGTTCTACGTCGACGCCCTGGGATTCCGCGAACTGTTCACCATGGACCTCGGACCCGAGGTGGCACCGACGATGGAGGTCGACGGCCGCTTCCGGTCGCGGATGCTGGCCCGCGACGACCTGCGCCTCGAGCTGCTCTGCTGGATCGAGCCGGACCCGCAGGGCGACGGCAGGCGCCGGCCGATGACGCGTCTCGGCCTGACCCACCTGTGCTTCCGGGTCGACGACGTCGACGCCCTCGGCGCCATGGCCGACGCCGCCGTGGCCGCCGGTGGCGGGGTGCACCCCGCCACGCGGAGCGTGCAGGACGGGATGGGGGTC
>JAFGPU010000038.1 GCA_016936035.1 Acidimicrobiales bacterium | reverse complement strand
TGCACGCACCCTGGCAGCGCAAGCCCGTCGGCTTCGTGTCCTACGGCGGTGTCTCGGGTGGGCTGCGCGCCGTCGAGCAGCTCCGCCTCGTGTTCGCCGAGCTGCACGCGACCACGGTGCGTGAGACGGTCAGCTTCCACCGCGCCTGGGAGCGGTTCGACGCCGACGGTGAGCTTCGCGATCCCGGAGGGGCAGACGTGGCCGTCAAGGCCATGCTGGACGAGCTGGTGTGGTGGGCGACCGCGCTGCGCACCGCCCGCCAGTCGCCGTTCGCTGACGACCGCTGGGAGGAGTGACGCGGGCGCCGCCGGCCCGCAACGGTCGCCTACGTTGTCGGACCATGGCCATGCGCATCGCACTCACGGGCGGCGGAGCGACCGTCGACCGCCTCATCGACCACGCCGTCGAAGCCGAGGCCGACGGGTTCAGCGGTGTGTGGTACCCGGGCGGCGGTGGCGCCCTCGACCCGCTCGTGCTGCTCCCGCTCGTCGGTCGGGCCACGACGCGCATCGGGCTCGGCACCTCCATCGTGCAGACCTACACCCGCCACCCGGTGCTGATGGCCCAGCAGGCCGCGACGGTGGGCGCGGCGCTCGACGACGCCTCGCGCGTCACGCTCGGGGTCGGCGTGTCGCACCGGCCCGTGATCGAGGGCATGTACGGGCTCGACTACGGCAGCAACGCCCGCCATCTGCGCGAGTACCTCACCGTGCTGGCCGCGCTGCTGCGCGACGGCAGGGTGAGCCACGCCGGCGACGAGTACGTGGCCAACGCCGACCTCGGCAGCCGCCCGGCCGAGCCCCTCGGCCTCGTCGTCGCCGCGCTGGCGCCCCGGTCGCTGGCGGCCGCCGGCGAGCTCGCGGACGGCACCATCACCTGGATGGCCAACGCCCACGCGGTCGAGTCGCTGATCGCCCCCACCATCCGCTCTGCCGCGTCGGCGGCGGGGCGGCCCGATCCCCGGGTGGTGGTGGGCCTGCCGGTGGCGGTCACCGACGACGAAGCGGCCGGGCGCGAGGCGGCGGCGCGCCAGTTCACGATCTACGGCACCCTGCCCAACTACCAGCGCGTCCTGGCCGCCGGTGGCGTGTCGTCCCCGGCCGAGGCCGCCATCGTCGGCACCGAGGACCAGGTGGGCGACGCCATCGCCCGGCTGTTCGCCGCCGGCGCCACCGAAGTGTGGGCGGCGCCGTTCCCGGTGGGCGACGACCGCAAAACCTCGCGCCAGCGCACCCGGGCGCTGCTCCGCGAGCTCGTCGCGGGCTGACCGGGCGGCCGGCGCGAGGTCGCGCGATCAGGTCGCGGCGGGACCGTTGCCCGAGTCGGTGGCGACGGTGTCGATGGGGGCGGGGGTGGCCGCCGCCGGCTCGCCGCCGCCGTTGCCGTTGCCGCCGTTGGGCGGTGCGGTGAAGTTCTGCACCAGGTCTGCGAGGTCGACGCCGAACAGCGCCTTGAGCATCTCGCTGCCCTGCGCCACGGTCGAGGCGACGCTGCGGGCGGTGTGGCTCGCGCCGTCGGTCGACAGCACCGTCATCTGGTCGATCTGGCTCATCGGCGCAGCGGCCTCGGCCACGACCTTGGGCAGCGTGTTGGCCACGATGTCGACCACCGCCGCCTCGCCGTACTGCTGGTAGGCCTGGGCCTTCTTCTGCATGGCCTCCGCCTCGGCTTCGCCCCGGGCAGCGATGGCCCCGGCCTCGGCGACGCCCTCGGCCCGGGTCGCCTCGGCGAGGGCGGTGCGGCGCTCGCGCTCGGCGGCACCGGACAGCCGGGTGGTCTCGGCCTGCGCCTCGGCGTAGGCGATGTCACGGGCCTTGTCGGCCGCGGCCGCCTGCTCGACCGCGTAGCGCTGGGCGTCGGCCGGCTTGCGCACCTGGGTGTCGAGCTCGCGCTCGGTCAGCTCGGCGCGCCGGGCGGCCACGTGCTCCTGGGCGGCGAGCACCTCCTGGTCTTTGGCGGCCTGGGCCATGGGGCCCGCCGCCGCCGCGTTGGCGGCCGCCGCGTCGGTCTGCGCCTTGATCTCGGCCTGCTTGAGGGCGAGCTCGCGGTTGGAGACGGCGATCTCCTCCTCGGCGCGGATGCGGGCCTGCTCCGACTCGCGCCGAGCCGACGCCTCGGCGATGGCGGCCTCCATCTCGGCCCGTGCCGCCTCGGGGCGTCCGAGGTCGGCCAGGTAGTTGCCCTCGGTCTGGATGTCCTGCAGCTGGAACGTGTCGAGCACCAGGCCCTGGCCCGTGAGGCTGTTCTCGGCCTCTTCGGCGACGGCGGCGGCGAACGCGGCACGGTCGCGGATGATCTCCTCGACCGTGAGACGGCCGACGATGGCGCGCAGGGAACCGGCGAGCACCTCGCGGGTGAACACGTCGACGTCGTGCTGCTGGCCGAGGAAACGCTGGGCGGCGGCGCGGATCATCTCCTCGGTGCCGCCGACCTTGACGACGGCGACGCCCTCGAGCGAGCAGCGGATGCCGTTCGACGACACCGCGGCGGGCACGCTGATGCCGATCTGCCGGCTCGTGAGGTCGATGATGCCGAGCTTCTGGACGAAGGGGACGACGAAGACGCTGGCGCCCATGACGACCTTCTGGCCGGAGGTGTCGCCCCCGCCCTTCTTGCCCTTGCGGCCGGTGATGATGAACGCCTGGTTGGGCCCCGCGACCCGGATGCGGCTGATGACGAAGATGATGAGCAGCACCACGAGGGCGGCGCCGCCGATGATGGCGATGATCGCTGGTGACATGTGCTTTGGAGTCTCCCGTATGGGTTGGTGAGGACGCGTGGGCGGGCGTCGGCGGCGGGCGCGCCTCGCCCTACGCGTCGAGGATGCGGGTGTCGGGGGTGTCGAGGCCGAGCGGGGCCACCTCGACCAACGTCGAGGACGTCACGTCGACGACCGCGACCTCGGTGCCCGTGGCGATCGGTTCGGCGGCGGTGCACGCCACCTTCACCGGCCCCGTGGGGCGGCTGAGCAGTACTTCTCCGTAGCGGCCGTCGGCCGGTGCCGTGACGATACGGCCCACGGACCCGAGCAGGCCGGCTTCGGTCTCGGTGGCGTCGGTCGGCATGTGCATGACGGCGCTCGAGAGCCGCAGGGCGCCCAGGCCGAACGCCAGACCGGCGAGCACACCGGGCACGACGGCCGCAGTGCCGAGCGAGTCGGCGAACGCGCCGGTGCCGTAGCCGAACGCAGCCACGAAGGCGAGGATCGTGGTGAGCGAGAACCAGCCAGGCCCGATGTCGAGCGCGTCGAGAACGTCGAGCCCGTCGACCAGCACGGCGACCGCGAGCAGGAGCGTGCAGGCCACCCCCAGCCACAGGAAGCCGTTCATCGAGCGGATCGTAGACGGTCGGACGAGGCCGGCGGGCCGGCGATATCGATCCGTAACGTTGCGTCGGACGCCGCGCGTGACACTCAGTTCCACACGAAGCTGTGGTGTTGGAGCGGTTCGGCCAACGGCGGGGTGTAGCGGGGCCCGTGCCGGTGTGGGGTGCCTCGTGGGGGTGGTTCGGGTGGCGTCCCGACCTCGGGAGGTTCGATGGGCTGACCCCACGGGTCGAGGAAGCGCAGCGTTCCGGCCTCGGGGTCGCCGTCGATCGAGAGCATGCCGCGGTGCACGAGCCGGTGGTGGTAAGGGCAGAGCAGCACGAGGTTCGACGGGGAGGTCGGACCGTTGTGCTCCCAGTGGATGATGTGGTGGGCGTGCAGCCAACGCCGCTGGGTGCACAGCGGGTGCCGGCAACCCTGGTCGCGCCGCGCCAGCGCCCGGCGCGTCGCCCGGTTGGGGGTGCGCTCGGTGGGGTGGATGCCGATGAGCTTGCCGGCGGCGTACGTGGCGGCCAGAACCTTCGCGTCGCACGCGAGGTAGCGGGCCATCCAGTCGGGGACGACCGCGTCGTGCTCGAGCTGGCCGGGGCCGAGGGAGCCGTCGGGGTCGATGTCGTGGTGGAGCACGACCTGGTGGCGGTCGCCGGGGTGGCCGGTGCGGGCGAGGGTGGGGTCGAGCCCGTCGAGGGCGGCGCTCGCCATGCGCACCAGCGCGTCGGCCCAGGTGACGAGCCGAGCCTCGCCGTCGACGGCGGCGGGGTGCGCCTCGGCCTCGGTGTCGAGGCCGTTGCGGTCGCGGAACTCGGCGTCCCGACTGGCGGTGAGCGCCGCGTCGAGCAGGGCGCCCTCGTCCGCCGGCAGGCAGAAGCGGCCGCGGACCATGCCGTCGCGGCCGGTGCGGACGTCGAACCGGCGCTCGGGCTCGGGCCGGGGGAGGGCATCGGGGTCTGGCAGCTCGGGCAGCGTGCGGAGGAGGCGGTCGAGCTGGGCGATCAGCAGCCGTGGTGCGAGAGCTGCCACCTCGGCGTCGCGTTCGGCCGGGACGCGCCGGGCGATGCGGACCATGGCGTCCTCACCGAGGCGCCCCGCGGTGAACAGCGCCCAGCACTCGGGCAGCTCGGTCGCCCGCCGGGCGATGCGCACCAGGCCCTCGGCCCGGGCGCGGGAGACGTTGGCCTTCCAGCACACCCAGTGCTCGGGCGAACGGATGCCTGCGCCCTCCCACCCGTCGGCGGCGAGCAGGTCGACGAGTGCGCCGACCAGCCGGGCGATGCCGGCGTTCACCGCACCCATCACGTCGACCGTCACGGACTCGGCGGCGTGCCACGCCTGCGCCTGCGGGGACGGGCCACATCCAGCGTGGTCGCCGGGGGGTGACTGATCCTGAGACAGAGTTACGGAAACGCTTTGAAGACTACGCATGGGGTATGACAGTCACGGGCGAGCAATGACGATGACGGGTCGTCATCGGGAGGAATGACGGTGTCGCCAGCTGTGTCGCTGCGCTGCGTGTTCGCGACGGGGCATCAGACTCCGTGTGTCCGGGTGCCGCACACCGGCACCTCGGTGGCAATGCCCCACAGATATATGCGTGCGCGTTGGGTGGCGGACACCATCCTCCCACATACCGCCAGTGCGGCGATGGACACGTTGTAGAGCTGGAACCATCCAGTTGCGAGGGCGGCGTCGGCATCGTCCGCTGCGTCGCCAAGTCCTCGACGACCACCAGAGGCCCAGTAGAGGTGCACGACACCGAAGACCGCGGACCACACGAGTGCGGCCACTGGCCACGTGCTGGACGGTCCGGCGTTTCGATCTCGCTCGGCGGTGTTGGTCATCGTCGCGACCGTGCAATGGCGAACGTCTCTGCTCCCGTACGCGTGGATGGGTGGCGCCCTGCGTGCGTGCTCAGACATCGATGGCGGCGTTCAATGGGAGCGTTGGTAGATGGTTACCAGGACGCCGTCGCCAAAGCGTGAGGCTTCGCTCAGGTTCCATGCGCTCTTCTCGGGAGTCTCGGCCCAGAGGGTGCGACCGTGGCCGAGGACCACGGGAATCGTCATGAGGTGGATCTCGTCCACCAGGTCGTGGGCGAGCAGGCATTGGGCGAGTTGGATGCTGCCCGGCACGGAGATCTCCCCGTCTGTGTCGTGTTTGAGCCGGCGGACCTCTTCGGCCAGGTCGCCGGAGAGCACGGTGGTGTTGTTCCACTCCGGACTGGCCAGGGTCTTGGAGACAACGAACTTCGGCATGCTGTTGTACTTGTCCGCCAGTTCTCCTTCGTACTGTGGCCAGGCTTCGGCGAAGCCTTCGTAGGTCCTGCGGCCCAGCAACAGTGCAGCCGCCCGAAGCGATTCGGCCTCCTTGAACCTCTCGCCGTCGGCTCCGCGGTCGACCTCGAAGCTCCAGTTGGGATACTTGAACTCCTCGCCGCCGGGCGCCTCGACGACACCGTCGAGCGAGATGAACTCTGTGAGAACGATTCGTCCCATCTCAGTTCTCCTCGATGAACTCGCGTAGGGCAGCGGCGAGTACTTCTGGGGTCGTGCTGTGGTTCTCCCCAGGCACGGACCTCAGTGTCGCGGCGGGCAGGGCGTCGGCGACCGCGCCGGCCCCGGTCACCAGGAACGGCCAGGTGCCGGTGCCGTGGAGAACCAGGACGGGGACGTCGACCCGGTTCCACAGGTCGCTGCGCAATGGCGTGCCGGACATGGTGTCGCCGACCTGGCGCCCGTCGTAGGCGATCGTGGGCGCGACGGCCTCCAGCTCGCCCCACATGTCGGCGTCCTCTCGCATGCCGGCGACCATCTCTGTTGGCAGGCCGATCGAGGCGGTCATGAACAGGGCGACGGCGTCGCCGGGACGTCCATCGGCGACCGCGGCATCCAAGCGCTCGACGTAGTCAGCCGGCAGCGGTGGGCGGGCGTCGTCGACGACGACGGGCGGCTCGAACAGCACGAGACGTGCGGCCGGGACTCCTGCCTGGGCCGCGTTGAGCGCGAGATGCCCTCCCGAGGACCAGCCGAAGACCGTCGCTGGGCGGCTGCCGCCGGCATGGTCGATGACCGCGGCGAGGTCCTCGAACTCGCGCTCGACCGCATACGGCGCGGTGTCGCCGCTCTCGCCGCGTCCGCGTCGGTCGTAGTTGATCACTCGGAACTGCTCGGCGAGCAGCCCCGCGGTGTCCTTGTTCTCGGGCGTTGTGCCGCGGTGCGCGGTCGCGCCGTCGATGATGATGATCGGGTCGCCGTCACCCCACGCCGTGTAGGCGATGCGGGTGCCGTCGGCCGAGATGACAGTGCTGTCGTTCACTCCTATGGGCCTTCCTGGTCAGTTGGCGGTGGATCTCACCGCTGCGACGACGCTACGAAGGCACCGGGTCCTCGGTCTTGTACAGAAGCGACATGGAGTTCTCGGCGTCATTGTGCCGTTGCAGCTGCGTCGCGGTTCGACCGATGAACCGTTGCAAGGACCGCGCCATGTGTGGCTGGTCGTAGTAGCCAAGCCGATGGACGACCTCCAACGCCGATACTCCCTCACCGAGTAGCGCCGCGGCGTGGCGAGCTCGCTCGATCTGCCGGATAGCACCCCTTGTGAGACCACTCGCCGCTGCGACGCGGCGCTGCACCGACCGTGCCCCGACATGCGCGATCCCGCCCCACACGATCTCGTCCACCAGCGGATCCCGCACGATCACGCCGGCTCGTACCAACTTCTGCACGAAGAGCTCTGCATCGTCCGCGCCCGGAATCTCCCACTCCTCGCCGTACAGCAGGAACGAGCGCCGGCTGACCCGTGGGATCATCAACTCGCTGTCGACAAGCCCCCTGGTCGGCAGATGCGGCATCGACGTGCCATGCGCGAACGTGATCCCGAAGGACTCCGAGTCCCCCGCAATCTCCGCCGTGGAAGCGACCGTCTCGGGGCCCCGAACCGCCGCGCCACGTTCCCCCTCGGAATGCCAGAAGACGATCTCCCAGGTCGATGCGGCCACCGACGTCATCGTCTCGACCGCCCACGCCCTCCCCCTCCAGACACGGGCGACGTACGGCGAGTCCGACGCGCGGTGGTCGCTTTCAATCGGCATGAAACCGTCGACGACGGTGTTGAAGCGTCGACACCGTCACGCCTGGTGATACGGGCAGGTCTCGAGGAACCACCGACGTACCGCCGTTCATGTCGCAGATGAACTCGACCATCAAAACTTCCTCTGTCGCGTTGTTGAATCGACGTCGCCCATCGCACGAACTCATCGGCGGACCGCATCCCGCCATTGCGCCCGTGCTCGATCACCATGCTCGGCCCGCCTCTGGCGGGTGGCGGTGTCTCGCCGGGCCCCAGGCGCTGTCATCCATCGTCGCAAGCGAGTCGGGGCGTGAGGCTCTCGTCATCCAACGAAAACGGGTTCCTCCTCCAACGAGTCGACGTCGTCACGGAAGATGACACCATCCCCTCGCTCCTCGCAGTGCCACACGGTGAGGGCCCGTTTCCGGCGGTCGTTGTCTTCCACCAGCATGCGGGTCAGCGCCACCTCGGCAAGTCCGAGGTCTTCGGCCTCGCCGGCGACCCACACCAAGCGTTCGGACCCGCGCTCGCCCGAGCTGGCTGTGTCGTGCTCGCCCCGGACTCGATTGCTTTCGAGGATCGTCGCCCAGCCGGCCCCGGGGTCGACCCGCGTGATGACGACTGGGACCAGCACTACAACGCGATGGCCTACCGGCTGGTCGTGGGAGACACGCTCATGCGAAAGGTCCTCGAAGACTCGACAGCGGCGATCTCGGCCCTCGTGGACCGAACAGACGTCGACTCGAGCAGAGTCGTCGCCCTCGGGCACTCCTCTTCGACATGCACCATGTCTTGGCAGCGATCGCTCCACGGCCGTTCCTCATCGTGTCCGCGACCGAGGACAAGTGCTCGGTCGATGCCCAGGCTGTCATCGAGGCTGCGCTGTCGACCGGTAGTCCCTCAGTGGAACACGTGCGAGTCGCCGGAGGCCACGCCCTCGACGCGACACGATTCCAAAGCATCTCGGAGTGGACGGTCCGTTCGGCGGCTGGCTCTACGACCTGAACAGCGTTGGGCCGACTGTCCCCCATCGCCGCTCCTCCCTCGACGCGGAGACCATCACCTACCGCCGCGTCAGCGCTCGGGCCGGATGAACTCGTAGCGCCACAGCTCGGGTGGGCCGTCGTCGACGAGGACGTACACGCCTCCGCCCTCCTCGACCTCGAGAGGCGGCGGATACCGGACGAGTCGGCTGATCGACGGTCGCCATTGCACGGAATCAGCATCGCTGCGGAGTCGTGGAAGGGTGGCGGGGTGGACACCACAAGAGACGCCGTCGCCGCTCCTTGTCGAGCAGCGGATCCGGAATCGGATCATGGAGTACCTCGAACGTGCTTTCTCGTTCGAACGCCGGCTCGGCGACCGCTTCATCCTCTGTGGACACACCTCGTCGAGGGGGCACCTCGGCGTCGGGCTGCTCGTCGGGTTGGTTGCCGGACGTGCTCGTGGGCAAGAGCCGAGCCAGGAAGGTGCCGAAACGGTCTGCCACTCGGAGGTCGTCG
>JAFGPU010000310.1 GCA_016936035.1 Acidimicrobiales bacterium | reverse complement strand
CGGCAGCACGATCGCCCGGCGATCCCGGCGATCCCGGCGATCCCGGCGATCCCGGCGATCCCGGCGATCCCGGCGGTCCGGGCGGTCCGGGCGGTCCGGGCGGTCCCGGCGATCGCACGGGCAACGGTGACGGCGACCCCGGGCCGAACCGTGAGGCGACCTCGACCGACCTCGACGTCGAGGTGGACGACCGCGATCCGGGGGCTCCCGTGGTCGGTGGGGCGTGGCCGTGGTCCGACGGCGACGGCCGGGCCGATCTGCCCGAGGACCAGGCCGACGACGAGTCCGTCGCCGCCCGGCGGCACGTCGTGCGCACCGTCGTCGACGTCGCCGTGGTCGCGGCGTGCGTGGTGTTCGCGCTGTGGCACCTCCAGCCCCACCTGCTGGTGGCCGACACCACGCCGGCCGGCGGTGACATGGGTGCCCACGTGTGGGGCCCCGCCTACCTGCGCGACCACCTGCTGCCCAGCGGTCAGGTCGCCGGGTGGACCGGCGCCTGGTACGCCGGGTTCCCCGCCTACCAGTTCTACATGGTCGTCCCCTCGCTGGCGATCGTCCTGCTGAACGTCGGCGTCCACGGCTGGGCGGCGCTGGTCCCGGCGGGGGTCGCGGTGGCCGCCGCCGGCGTGGCGGTGCGGCGGTGGCACGACCGCCGGGTGCGCACGCTCGCACTCGCCGTCGCCGTGGTCGCCTTCGCCCTCGTGGGCCTGCCCTACGGCGTGGCGTTCAAGCTGGTGTCGGTCAGCGGCATCGCCACCCTGCCGCTGGCCTGCTACGCCTTCGGACGGCTGGCGGGCACCCGGTTCCCCACCCCGGCGGTGCTGGCGGTCGCGTCGCTGCCGTTCATCTTCTACCGGGGCTACACGATCTACGGCGGCAACGCGGCGTCGACGCTGGCAGGCGAGTTCGCGTTCTCGATCTCGCTCAGCCTGGCGGTGCTGTACCTCGGCGTCGTGCTCAAGGGTCTCGACACAGGCCGCTACCGGGCGCTGGCGGCGGTGCTGCTGGCGTTGACCGGCGTGTGCCACCTCATCCCGGCGTTCTGGGCGCTGGGGGCCACGGTCGTGGCCGTCGCGGTCCGCTTCCGGGCGGCCCGCGACCGGTTCGAGGCCGGCGTGCCCGTCGTGCTGGGCGGGGCGGGGACGGTGCTGGCCGGTCTCGTCGCGTACCTCGTGGTCGACGGGGCGGCCGAGACCATCGGGCTGGCCGTGGCGGGCGCCGGCGTCGTGGCCGTGCTGGCCGGCTCCTGGCTGCTGTCCGACAGCGTGCGCTGGCTCACGCCCACGATGGTCGTGGCGGGCCTGCTGTCGATGTGGTGGGTCGGCCCCTTCTACCTGCGTCGGGACTACCTCAACGACATGGGGTGGGAGAAGCTGCCGTACCCCGACGAGGCCCTGTCGCGCTTCGACGAGTGGCGCCAGCACCTGATGCCGTACGCCTCACCCGACGTCGACCTGCGCTGGGTGTTCGGGTTCGCCGTCTTCGGGGCGGCGCTCAGCGTCGCGCTGCGGTTGCGGGCCGGCATCTTCCTGTTGCTCGTCAGCCTGGGGGTGGGGGTCGCCTTCGTGGTGGCGCCCGAGGGCCGGCTCTGGAACGGACGCCTGCTGCCCTTCTACTACCTGAGCGTCATGCTCCTGGCGGGCCTGGCGGTGTCCGAGACCGTCCGCACGGTCGCGCAGCTCGTCCGCAACGGGCGGCGCGACCCGGTGTACGCGGGCGTGCCCGTGGCGCTCGGCACGCTGGCCGTCGTGGTGGTGCTCGTCGGCGTGCCGTTGGGCCAGCTGCCGTTCAGCGAGCCCATCGAGAACGGCTACGCGTGGCCCCGGTTCTCGCCGTGGCAGGTGCAGGCGCAACCGGGCAGCTTCGTGCCGTCCTGGGCCCGGTGGAACTACAGCGGCTACGAGCGCAAGGACTCCTACCGCGAGTACTACGAGGTGGTCTCGCGGATGGACGAGCTCGGCGAGCAGCGGGGCTGCGGGCGGGCGTTCTGGGAGTACGAGAAGGAGCTCGATCGCTACGGCACGCCCATGGCGCTGATGCTGCTGCCGCACTGGACCGACGGCTGCATCGGTTCGATGGAGGGCCTCTACTTCGAGGCGTCGGCCACGACCCCGTTCCACTTCCTCACCCAGGTCGAGCTGTCGACGGCGCCCAGCGCGGCCCAGCGAGACCTGCCCTACGGCGGCTTCGACATCTCCAAGGGCGTCGACCACCTGCAGATGATGGGCGTGCGCTACTACATGGCCACGTCCGACAACGCCATCACGCAGGCCCGCACCGAGAGCGACCTCGCCGAGGTGGCGACCTCGGGGCCGTGGGTGATCTTCGAGGTCGCCGACAGCGAGGTCGTCTCGCCGCTCGACAACCAGCCCGCGGTGGTCGAGGGCATCGACGACAGCCAGCACTCGTGGCTGGAGGAGCCCCGCGACGAGTCCGGCAAGTTCGGCGGGCCGGCGCTTCGCTGGTTCGACGACCCCGAGCGGTGGGACGTGCCGCTGGCGGCGGACGGCCCCGACGGGTGGGCACGCGTGTCGGTGGGGTCGACGCCCGAGGCCGTGCCGCTGGAACCGGTCGAGGTCACCGACGTCGAGATGGACGACGAGCGCATCTCGTTCGACGTCGACCAGGTCGGAGTGCCCGTGCTGGTGAAGATGTCGTACTTCCCCAACTGGCGGGCCAGCGGGGCGGATGGCCCCTACCGGGTGGCACCCAACTTCATGGTGGTGGTCCCCACCGACACCCACGTCGAGCTGACGTACGGGCGCACCGGCGTCGAGTGGCTGTCCTACGCACTGACCGCGCTGGGGCTGGTCGGCCTGGTGCTGCTGATCCGGCGACCGCGCGCGCGGTTCGCCGGCGAGTCCGGCCCCGACGGCGGCAGCGACGTCGACCGCGACGACGGTGACGGCCACCGCCCCGGGGGTCGCCGACCGGACGGGGCGGGGGGCGATCAGGAGGGATCGACCTGACCGGTCGGGTGCGGCGGCTGGCGGTGCTCGCGCTGGTGCCGACCCTGGTCGACATCGCGCTCCTCGTCGTCCTCCGCCAGCGGCTGGGCTGGATCCTGGTGGTGGCCGACGTCACCGCCATCGCGGTCGCCAGCGCCGTCTCCTATGCGCTGCATCGTGCCGTGACCTTCCGCAGCGACCCCTACGTCCGGTGGGTCGAGGTCCCCGCGGCGTTCGTCGGGGTCGCGCTGATGGCGGCCGGGGTGGACGTCCTCGTCCTGCGGGTCCTGTACGCGGGCACCGAGTTCTCGTCCACCACGGCGCTGGTCGAGGCCAAGGTCGTCGCCCTCGTCGCCGCGGGCGTGGTGCGGCTCGCCGGCTACCGGTGGGTGCTGCTCGGCGAGCTGACCCGAGCGCGGCGCGTGCGCTGGGCGCGGCCGCCGGCACCAGGGGAGTGCCGGCTGTCGGTCGTGGTTCCCGCCTACGACGAGGCGGACCGGATCGGCGACACCGTGCGCCGGCTGCGCGAGGGCCTGTCGCCCGCAACGGGGGAGGGGGACCTGGAGATCGTCGTCGTCGACGACGGGTCCTCCGACGGGACGGGCGACGCCGCGCTCGCGGCGGGTGCGTCGCAGGTGGTCGTGCAGCCGCGCAACCACGGCAAGGGCGCGGCGGTCCGGGCCGGTGTCATGGCGGCCCGGGGACGGACCGTCGCCTTCACCGACGCCGACCTCGCCTACGGTCCTGATCAGGTGCAGCGTGTGCTCGACGCGGTCGAGGACGGGTGGGACATGGCGATCGGCGATCGCCGCCACCCGGAGACGCGCACGATCGTCGCCCCCTCACCGCTCCGGGCGTGGGGCAGCCGGGCCATCAACTGGCTGGGCTACGCCGTGCTGCTCGGCAGCTACCGCGACACCCAGAGCGGCCTGAAGGCGTTCCGGTCGGACGTGGCCCGCTTCGTGTTCGAGCGCACCCGGGTCGAGGGGTTCGCGTTCGACATCGAGGTCCTGCACCTGGTGGAACGCCACCAGCTCTCGCTGATCGAGGTGCCCGTCGAGGTGACGAACTCGTCCCGGTCGACGGTCTCGGCGCTCCGCGACGCGAGCCGCCTGGTGGTCGACCTGCTGCGCATCAGGCACCGGTCGGCGTCCGGGGCCTACGAGGCCGACGACGACCTCCCGCCGGTGGCGGCCGACGCCGTGCCGGCGCCGGCCGGGGCGGACGCGCGACCCCCGACGCCCGGTCCGGGGCAGGTCCCGGACTAGGTTTGACGATCCATGGCGGATCTCGACGCTCTCGACTCGATCTTCAAGGCCTACGACGTCCGGGGCACCGTCCCCGACCAGATCGATGCCGACCTGTGCCGGCGCATCGGTGCGGCGTTCGCGCGCTTCGCCGCCACGGCCGAGGGCGCCGACCGGGTGCTGGTCGCCCGCGACATGCGGCCCAGCGGCGTCGAGTTGGCGTCGGCCTTCGCCGAGGGCGTGCAGCGGCAGGGGCTCGACGTCGTCGACCTGGGTTTGGCGTCGACCGACCTCGTCTACTTCGCCTCCGGGCGGCACGGTGCACCGGGCGCCATGTTCACCGCGTCGCACAACCCCGCCCAGTACAACGGCATCAAGATGTGCCTGTCGGGCGCCAAGCCGATCGGCGAGGACACGGGCCTCGGCGAGATCAAGCACCTCGCCCGCATCGGCGTCGACACCCCGCCGACCACGCCGGGTCGCGTCGAGTCGCTCGACATGCTCGAGGAGTTCGCCGAGCACGTCCGCAGCTTCGTCGACACCGGTGCCCTGGCCCCGCTGCGGGTCGTGGCCGACACCGCCAACGGCATGGGGGGCCTGGTGGTGCCACGCGTGTTCGAGACGCTTCCGTTCGACCTCGAGGTCATGTACGGCGAGCTCGACGGCACGTTCCCGAACCATCCGGCCGATCCCATCCAGCCCGAGAACCTGCGCGACCTCCAGTCCCGCGTGCGCGCCACCGGGGCCGACGTCGGGCTGGCCTTCGACGGCGACGCGGACCGGGTGTTCCTCGTCGACGACCAGGGCGAGCCGCTGTCGGGCTCGACCACCACCGCCATCGTCGCCAAGGGCATCCTCGAGAAGGAGCCGGGCTCGACGATCCTGTACAACCTGATCTGCTCGAAGGCGGTACCCGAGGTCATCGCCGAGAACGGGGGCACGCCGGTGCGCACGCGCGTCGGTCACTCGTTCATCAAGGCCGTCATGGCCGAGACGGGCGCCGCCTTCGGCGGCGAGCACTCGGCGCACTACTACTTCCGTGACAACTACCGGGCCGACTCCGGCAGCATCGCCGCCCTGGTCGTGCTCGAGCAGATCAGCAAGGCGGGGGTGCCGCTGTCCGCGCTGCGCAAGCCGTTCGACCGCTACGCGGCATCGGGCGAGATCAACACGACCGTCGACGACGCGGCCGGCGTCATCGAACGGGTGGCCGCCGCGTACGCCGACGCCGAACAGGACCGCGTCGACGGGCTCACCGTCGACAACGGCGACTGGTGGTTCAACCTCCGGCCGTCCAACACCGAGCCGCTGCTGCGGCTGAACCTCGAGGCTCCCACCCGCGAGGCGTGCGACGCGCACGTGGCCGAGGTGCGAGCCCTGATCACCGACAAGGGTTGACCATGGCACTCGATCCCCAGCTCCTCGAGATCCTCGCCTGCCCGGAGGACAAGGGCCCGCTGCTCTACT
>JAFGPU010000309.1 GCA_016936035.1 Acidimicrobiales bacterium | reverse complement strand
GCGTTCTTCTCGAGGTCGACCTCGGTCTCCCACGGCAGGTCGGTCTCGCCGTTCCACTGCGCGTGCTTGGCCTTCTCGTAGAGCTTGTTGAGCGCCGGCCGGGCGCCCTTCTCGTAGTCCCACGTGAAGATGGCGTCGGCGTTGTCGGCCACCGTGTGGATGGCCTCGTCGACGTCCTGGTTGCTGACCGAGAGGATGGCCTCGAGGTCGTTGATCTCGTCTCGGCCGATGATGTCGGCGTTGGCGGCGTACTCGTCGAGCGCCATGGGACCCCCTCGGTCGGGTGGCTCGGAACGCGGTGCGGCGGACCGGCCGCACCTGTCGGATAACGCCCATTATCGGTGCTGCGGTGCGCGAGGGGAAGGGCGGCCAGCTGTGACCTTCGTCACCCTGCCGTGCGGGCGACGAGCCAGTAGACGTTGCTGAGGCGCGGGTCGACCAGGATGAGCGGATCGATGACCAGGCGATCGGCCAGCATCGCCGCCACCATCAGTGGGGCGCCCGCGCCCAGCGCCGCCAGCCGGGCCGCTCGGTGGGCACGGCTGCGCGGCACCGTCCAGGGCGCGTTGGGGCCGGGCGCCACCCGCGTGAGCACCTGGAACGCCGCCCACGAGGTGTCCCACGGCTGGCGCGGCTGCCGCCGGTCGGTGTGGAGCACCTCGAACCCCCGGCGCTCGAGCTGGTCGACCATCGTGTCGAGGGGCAGCAGGTTGAGGTGCTGGGGCTGCATCCACGGGCCCCACGCCCAGCCGTACCACGACGCCGGCCGGCAGTCCGGTGCCGGGACCTCGATGACGAGGTGGCCGCCGGGCTCGAGCACCCGTCGCGCCGCATCGAGCTCGGCCAGCGGGTCCGTCGTGTGCTCGAGGTAGTGGAACATGCTGACCACGTCGAACGCCCCGGTCAGCTCCTGGGCGGCCTTCGGGAACATGTCGCCGTGGCCACCGGCCACCCACCCCCGGCGCAGCGCCTCGTCGACCGCCGCCGGCTGGTCGAGCAGCTCGAACCGGGTCTCCGGGTGCTCCGCCGCCGCCACCAGGCAGAAGTGACCGTGACCACCACCGACGTCCAGCCACCGCCGGGGCCGGGCGAACGCATCGATCAGGTGGGCGCGCCGCCGGTACAACGGCCAGTCCGCGCTGAACATCATCTCGGTGTCGGCCGCCCCCGACCCGTCGTAGAAGTCGCGGTAGTAGAACTCGAGACCCTCGGGCGTGAGCTGGGGGTTCTGGAAGCTCGACCCGCACGTGCCGCAGGTGTCCACCCGGAAGGTGCCGGGCTTGCACTGGATCATGTCCGGCGCCCGCAGCCGCACGCGGATGTCGCGGCTGGCGCAGATCGGGCAGTCGTCGCGCTCGGGACCGAGCAGGTGCGCCACCCCCCGCGCCAGATCGTCGGCGTACACACGGGAACGCTCCTCGTCGATGACGCGCGGATCCGTGTGGGCGGGGTGGGCGGGCCGCCACCGTCCCCGCACCGACCGCGCGAGGCGCAGCGGCACCCCGACGAGCCGGCCGACGCCGACGCCCGGCGACCACAGGTCGCGTGGGCGGGCGCCGGTGCCGGCAGTGACGATGGCGGGCTGCAGCGCCGCAGCGACGGCCACCGGCACCGCGCCCGCCACCCGCGCGCCCGCGACCAGCGCCGCGCCGGCCGCGACCACCGGGCCCAGCCGGGTGGTGGCGACGAGCGGCAGCGGCCGGCCGTACTGCGCGCGCCACACGGCCAGGTTCTGGTCGACGGTCAGCGGCACGGCGACCAGCCCGGGAGCGACGGCCTGGTCGACGCCGTGGGGGGCGTAGCGCTTGGCCTGGGCGAACGCCCGGCGCACGTCGACGGTGTCGGCGGCGCCGCCCGTGACGCCGGACCGCTCGGCCAGACGACGCGTCATCACCACCGCCTGGCCGGCCCCGAAGCCGACGAAGATCGGGTTGGCGCGCAGCCGGTGCGGGTCGCTGATGCGCAGGTGGTCGAGCAGCTCCTCCACCGGCAGGTCGGCGGGCACCAGGTCGACCGCCTCGAGGTCGTGCTTGCGCAGGTGGTCGGCCGCCGCCGCCACCGTGGCGGCGTCGGGCCCGCCGCCGTCGACGTGCACCACGACGATGTCAGCACGGCCGGGCGCGGGGTCGCCGCCCGCGCACAACACCGCCAGCGACCGGAGACGGTGGCGCAACCGCAGGCCGTTCACGATCATGGCCCCGGCGCCACCGATGGCGATGACGCGGCCGAGCCGGATGGCGCGCTTTACTGACCCCACAGTCGGTAAAGCTAGTCGGCGACCGGCCCCCGCCGCCGGGGGACGCGGGCGGCTCTGGCGCTACTCGACGCTGAGCGCAGCGTCGATGATCGCTTCCTGCTCCTGGACGTGGATGGTGTGCGAGCCGGTGGCAGGGCTGCCCGACTCGTGGCGGCTGACCCGCAGCACCGTGTGGGTGTTGGCGAAGCGCTCCGCCAGGCGGTCCTGGGCGAAGGCCCAGCCACCCATGTTGGCCGGCTCCTCCTGCAGCCAGACGATCTCGCGTGCCTCCGGGTAGCGGGCCACGATGTCGTCGAGCTGGTCGTGCGGCCACGGGTACAGCTGCTCCACCCGAACGATCGCGACCGGCGCCTCGCGCTTGTCGCGCTCGGTCAGCGCCTCGTGCCCCACCTTGCCGGAGCACATCACCACGCGACGCACCGACGAGGGATCGGCCACCCCGGGATCGTCGAGCGTCTCACGGAAGCTTCCCTGGGTCAGATCGGCGATCGGCGAGCGGGCGACCTTGGCCCGCAGCAGCGACTTGGGCGTGAACACGACGAGCGGCTTGCGCTGCTCGCGGTGCATCTGCCGGCGCAGCAGGTGGAAGTACTGCGCAGCGGTGGTGGCGTTGCACACCTGGATGTTGTCCTCGGCGCACAGGGTGAGGAAGCGCTCGATGCGCCCCGAGCTGTGCTCGGGCCCCTGCCCCTCGTAGCCGTGGGGCAACAACATGACCAGGCCGGAGGACTGGTCCCACTTGTCCTCGGCCGCGACCAGGAACTGGTCGATGATCGTGCTGGCCCCGTTGACGAAGTCGCCGAACTGCGCCTCCCAGCACACCAGGGCGTCCTTGTTGGCCACCGAGTAGCCGTACTCG
>JAFGPU010000037.1 GCA_016936035.1 Acidimicrobiales bacterium | reverse complement strand
GTGGTGAACGACCCGTTTCCCCTCGACCGCACGTCGTTCGACGCCGTCAGCCTCGACGCCGGCGGCGTGCTGGTGCTGCCCGATCAGGGCATGCTCGGCCACGCCCTGACGCGGGCGGGGGTGCGGCACGACCGGGGGCTGTTCACGGACGGGCACTACGTGGCGATGGCCGAGGTCGATCGGGCCCGGTCGCAGCCCGAGGAGTTCACCGACTACACCCACGCCTTCCTCCGGGCGGTCGGCGTGCCCGACGACGAGGTGGAACGCGGCGCTCGCGCCCTGGCCGACGTGCTCGTCCCCCCGGTGTGGCACCAGCCGGTGCCCGGGGCGCGCGCTGCGGCCCGGCGACTGGCGGCCGCCGGCCTGCGGCTGGCCATCACCAGCAACGCCGACGGCACGGTGGCCGAGATGCTGGCCCGCTACGAGCTCGTCCAGGTCGGCGACGGACCCGGCCTGCCGGTCGAGCACGTCTCCGACTCCGGGGTCATCGGCGTGCACAAGCCCGATGCGGCCATGTTCGTTGCCACGGCCGAGGGCCTCGGCCTGCCCCTCGACCGGGTCTGCCACATCGGCGACGCCGGCGGCTACGACGCCGACGGCGCGTCCGCGGCGGGGATGCCGGCCGTGCACGTCGACCCCCTGGGGTTGTGCCCGGCCGACCACGTGCACGTGGCGTCGCTCGCCGACTTCGCCGATCGCCTGCTCGGCGGCGCCGTGCCGAACGCCGATTGACCCGGGGGTCAAGGGGCTCTACGGTCCGGCCGGTGACGACGGGGAGCTCCGCTGACGCGACCGTCGCCGGCGAACCCGGTGCCCTCACGCCGGTCGACGTGCACATCGACCTGATGTGCCCGTGGGCGTACCAGGCGGCCCTGTGGCTCCGAGCGGTGCGCGCGGCCAACGGCGTCGACCTGCGCTGGCGGTGGTTCAGCCTCGAGGAGGTCAACCACACCGAGGGCAAGAAGCACCCGTGGGAACGCCCGTGGGCGTGGGGGTGGTCGCTGCTGCGCATCGGCGCCTGGCTCCAGCGCTCGTCCACCGACGCCGCCGACGCCTGGTGCGCGGCGGCCGGGCGGGCCCTGCACGTCGACGGGCGCAAGGTGCACACCCCCGACGTCGCCCGGGCGGTCCTGGACGAGGCGGGCCTCGATCCCGGCGCCGTCGACGCCGCCATCGACGACCCGACCACGCACGACGAGGTGATGGCCGATCACCGGCGCGTCACCGCGCTCGGCGGCTTCGGGGTGCCCACCCTGGTGTTCCCCGGTGAGCGTGCCATCTTCGGTCCCATCATCCGCGAGGCCCCGCCCGAGGCCGACGCCCTGCGGCTGTGGGACCTCGTGACCGGGTGGCTCGAGTTCCCGGCGCTCTACGAGGTGCGCCGGCCGAAGACGGCGGCGGACTGGGCGCAGATCGGCGACCGCTTCGCGCCGTACCTGTCCGCCCGGGACTGGCCGACCATCCAACGAGAGGTGCTGTGACCGTGACCATCCTCGATCGCGACCAGGTGGTCGCCGCCCTCGACCAGGCCTTCGACGGCGTCATCGCCGTCGCCGACGGCCTGGCGCCCGACGAGTGGGACCTGCCCAGCCCCTGCCCGGGCTGGACGGTGAAGGACAACATCAGCCACGTCATCGGCACCGAGGCCATGCTGCTCGGCCGGCCGACCCCCGAGGTGGTGCTGCCCGACGACCTGCCGCACGTCCGCAACGACATCGGCCGCATCAACGAGCAGTGGGTCGAGTCGTACCGCCGGCGCACGACCGCCGACGTCCTGGCCGACCTGCACGGGGTCGTCGCCGAGCGGCGGGCCGCGCTCGCGACCATGGACCAGGCGGCCTTCGACGCCGAGTCGTTCACCCCGGCGGGACCCGACACCTACGGGCGCTTCATGCGCATCCGGGTGATGGACATCTGGTTCCACGAGCAGGACGTCCGCCAGGCCGTCGGTCGCCCGGGCCACCTCGAGGGCGCCGCGCCCACCACAACCCTCGACGAGGTGGCCGCCACGCTCGGCTACGTCGTGGGCAAGAAGGCCGGGGCACCCGCGGGCAGCTCGGTGCGCTTCGAGCTCACGGCCCCGATCGCTCGCCGCATCGATGTCGAGGTCGGTGACCGGGCACGGGTCGTCGACCACCTCGCCGGCGACCCCACGACCACGCTCACCGTCCCCGGCGACCGCTTCCTGCGCCTCGTCGGCGGTCGGGGCGCCGACCCTGCTGCGGTCGCGGTCACCGGCGACCGCGAGCTCGGTGACGCCGTGGTCGACAACCTCGCGTTCCTCATCTGACGACCCCGTTCGCCTGCACCGCTGTTGACGTGGGCGTCATGTCCACCACGTCGTAGGCTGGCGGCGCGTGGGCTTCACCGACCGGTTCAAAGAGGCTGCCGAAGCCGCTCGGGCCAAGCTGACCGAGCACGGCGTCATCAGCGACGCGGACGCGATCCACGGCATCCACTCGGTCGACCCCCACCAGCACGACATCGACGTGGCCAAGCGGGCCATGGCCCTCGGGGCCCCCGACCCGTACTCGCTGATCACCCACGACGAGGTCGTCGCGCTCACCGGCATCCCCGTCGGCGGCCCGTCGCTCACGTACGCGGACGACGACCTGGGCGTGCGCTTCGACGCCGAGGACGGGCACCACCGGGCCTGGTCCTTCGGCGTCCACGCCGGCCACGCGGTCGACGAGGAGACGCAGTTCGACCCGGTCAGCTGGTACGAGTGGATGATCGACCTCATCGACGACCCGGAGCCGGTCGAGGGGCTCGGCGACGCCGCCGTGTACGGGCGCGGCCTGCTCTACGTCCGGGGCGAGGGCCGGGCGTTCTACGTGCTCATCGACGCGCCCGACGGGTCGCCCGCCAAGCTGTGGGCGACGGCGCTGGCCCGCCGCGTGCTCGACCGGCTGGCCTCGGGCGAGGCCGGCTGAGCAGGAGCGGGCGGACGCCGCCGATGGCCACGTCCCCCGCCACCTCACCCGGCACCACCGGTCCCGGCGGGCTCGCGTTCGCGTCGACCCGGGGACGGTGGGTGGTCACGGCCACCGTGCTGGGCTCGGGTGTCGCCTTCCTCGACTCGACCGTCGTCAACGTGGCTCTGCCCCACATCGGCGACGACCTCGACACGGGCGTCGGCGGACTGCAGTGGGTGCTGAACGGCTACCTGCTGACCGTGTCGTCGCTGATCCTGCTCGGCGGGTCGCTGGGCGACCGGTTCGGCCGCAAGCGCATCTTCCAGCTGGGCATCGTCGTGTTCGCCGCAGCCTCGCTGCTGTGCGCCGTGGCACCCAACGCGCCCCTGCTGGTGGCGGCCCGCATCGTGCAGGGCGTCGGCGGCGCGCTGCTGACCCCGGGCAGCCTCGCCATCCTCGAGGCCAGCTTCCGCCCGCAGGACCGGGCCCGGGCCATCGGCGCCTGGTCGGGCCTCAGCGGCGTCGCCTCGGCCGTCGGGCCGTTCCTGGGCGGCTGGCTCGTCGACGCCGCGTCGTGGCGGTGGATCTTCCTCATCAACCTGCCCCTGTCGCTGTTCGTCGTGGTCGTGGCGGCCCGGCACGTGCCCGAGTCGTCCGATCCCGACGCCGCCGGTCACGTCGACGGCCTGGGCGCGCTGCTGGTCGCCCTGGCGCTCGGCGGTCTCAGCTGGGGGCTCATCGCTGCGGGCGAGAACGGCTTCGGTGCGGTCAGCGTCTGGGGCGCCCTGCTCGGGGGCGTGCTCGCCATGGCGGCGTTCGTCGTCGTCGAGCGGCGCAGCACCGACCCGATGGTGCCGACCACGATCTTCGCGTCCGCGCAGTTCCGAGCCGCCAACCTGGTCACCGCGGCTGTCTACGCGGCGCTCGGCGGGGTGTTCTTCCTGCTGGTCGTGCAGCTCCAGAACGTGCTCGGCTACTCGGCGGTCGAGGCCGGCGCCGCGAGCTTCCCGATCACGGTGCTCATGCTCGCCCTCTCCGCCCGGTCGGGGGCGTTGGCCGCGCGGATCGGGCCGCGCCTGCAGATGACCGCCGGGCCGCTGCTGGTGGCCGCGGCCGCACTGCTGATGACCCGCATCGAGGCCGGGTCCAGCTACGTCACCGACGTGCTGCCCGCCGTGGTGGTGATGGGGCTGGGTCTCGCCATCGTCGTGGCGCCCCTGACCGCCACCGCCCTGTCGGCGGTCGCCGACCGGTACGCCGGCATCGCGTCGGGCGTCAACACCACCGTCGCCCGGGCCGCCCAGCTGGCGGCCGTGGCGGCGCTGCCGCTGGCTGCCGGCATCACCGGGTCCGCGTACCTCGACCCGTCCCGATTGTCGGACGGCTTCCACACCGCGATGGTCATCACCGCCGGGGTTGCCGCGCTCGGGGCGGTCATCGCCGTCGTGGGCATCCGCAACCCCGAGCGGGTCGAGCCCGAAGCGGAACCGGTGCCGGCGCCGACCGGCTGGTTCTGCGGCGCCGAGGGCACGCCTCTCGAGACGTGCCCGGGCTCATGCGCGTCCGGCGACCGCAGGCTGGTGCGGGGGTCCGAGCTCGAGAGCTGAGGCGATCAGGCCGGTCGGGGGTCGTCGTCGGTGCCCGGCGGCGTTGCGATGCCCAGGTCCGGCGAGCGGCGGGCCGCGGCCTCGGCCAGCGACAGGACTTCGCGCAGGGGCAGGCCGGCCAGGCGGGCGGCGCGGGCGGCATCGTCGTGCTCGACCTTGACCCGACCGGGGCTGACCTTCACCCGGACCGCCAGGCCGGCGACGTCGACCTCGCCGGTGGCGCGCGTCGTGGGCCACCGCTCCAGCGACGTGCCCCGCACGCCGAGCGACCCGGTCTCGGCGGTCAGCGTGGCCGCCACCTGACTGGAGAGCGCCGGGTCGGCCAGCGCGCTCACGACGTGGGCGGGCCGGCCCTTCTTCATGACCACGGGGGTGACCCACGCGTCGTGGGCGCCGGCCTCGAGCAGTGCGGCCACCGTGTGGGCCAGCACCTCGCCGGTGGCGTCGTCGACGTTGGCCTCGAGCAGCACGACCGGTTGTCCGGGGGCGACGCCGACCTGGGCGGTTGTGCCGGTGGCAGTGCCGAGCGCGTGGCCCACGACCACCTGCACGGCGTTCGGGCGGCCGTCGATCTCGCGGCTGCCGGCGCCGAAGCCGCTGGCGTCGATGCGCATGGCCGGCAGCGGCCCCCACGACGTGACGGTGGCGGCGAGCAGTGCGGCGCCGGTGGGCGTGGTCAGCTCGAGCGGGACGTCCACGCCGTGGGTCGGTGCGCCCTGCAGCAACCCCACCACGGCAGGCGCCGGGTTGGGGAGCAGGCCGTGGGCGGCCCGCACCATGCCGGTGCCGTTGGCCACCGAGCTCGACCGCACCTCGTCGACGCCCAGGACCTCGAGAGCGGCCGCGGTGCCGACCACGTCGACGATGGCGTCGAGGCCGCCGACCTCGTGGAAGTGGACCTGCTCCGGAGGGCGCCGGTGCAGGCGCCCCTCGACCTCGGCGAGCGCCTGGAACGTGGCGAGGGCCCGCCGCGTGACGCGCTCGGGCAGGCGGGCCTCCTCGACCAGCCCCACGATGTGGGCGGCCGTGCGCACGACGCCGGTCTCGGCGGTGTGGACGTGGGCCTTGGTGGCGGCGATGCCGCACCGGAGCACGGGCTCGACCTCGAGCTCCCATCCCGTGACGGGCAGGCGCTGCACCAGTGTGCGCACCTCCGCGGGGTCGGCGCCCGCGTCGACCAGGGCGCCGAGCGCCATGTCGCCGGCGATGCCCGAGAAGGGGTGGAACCACGCGACGGTGCGGCCGCCCGGCCCGTCCCCGGTCGGCGCGGCCTTTGCGTCGGCGGTGTCGCCGCCGGGCGGTGCGGTGCCGGGGCCGTCGGTGCTCACTTCACCATCCGCAGCACCGCGCACCCGGCACCGAAGCCGTTGTCGATGCCGACGACGGTCAACCCGGCGGCGCAGGACGACAGCATGGCGAGCAGCGCGGTGACGCCCTCGAGGCTGGCCCCGTAGCCGACGCTGGTGGG
>JAFGPU010000308.1 GCA_016936035.1 Acidimicrobiales bacterium | reverse complement strand
GTGGACCCGTTGTCGACGACCACGACCTCGACGTCGGCCGCCGGGCCGGCGGTCTGGTCCGCGAGGTGTGCGAGGCACGCGCCCAGCCGGTCCGCCCGGTTGCGCGTGCAGACGACGATCGAGGCGCCCGCCACGGGCGCGACTCTAGATGTCCTCGGCCGAGCGGCGTGACCGACCCGGGTCCCGCCGGTGCGCGAGCTCCGGCGCCGGCGACCATCGGGGAGCACGACCCGGTCGACGACCTCCCGCCGATGTCGTCAGTTTCCGATGGTCGATCAGCAGTCCCCGATGGTCGATCAGCGCTCGGTCGATGGCCACCCGTCAGCCGCTGACGGCCCGGAGCGCGCCGGGGCGCCGCCCGGTCAGCTCGTCGAGCGCGGCCGCGGTGGCGTCGTCGGCCGGCAGGTAGACGACCAGTCGCTGCTCGTCGGGGTCGGGCAGCTGCATCGTCTCGAAGGCGAGGCGCAGCTCGCCGACGTCGGGATGGGCCAGCCGCTTCACGCCGGTGCGCTTGTGCGCGACGGGGCGCGTGGTCCACCGGTCGACGAACTCGGCGCCACCCATCGCGCCGAGTTGCTCGATCAGCTCCTCGGCTGCGGTGTCGCCGGGATGGCAGGCCACGCTGAGGTTGCCGACCTGTTCGTCGGCGATGGCGGCCCAGTCGGGGTACGCCGTCCGGGCCCGCTCGTCGCCGAAGGTGTACGCCACGAGGTTCGGGGGATCGCGGTCGAGGATGCCGAGCGGCCTGGCCAACCTGTCGTAGCCGGCGGTCCACGCCAGCACGTCGGACAGCCGGTTGAGGACGAATGCCGGGCCCGGCTCGAACCGATCGAGCAGCGCCTGGACGGTGGGGCGCACGGTGCGGGCGGCGACGCCCGCGTCGGACGGGCACAGCTCGGCCGTGTGGGTGATCGAGGCCAGCTGGCGCAGGTGCTCGCGGTCCTCGTCGCTGAGGCGCAGGGCGTTGGCCAGCGCTGCGAGCACGGCGGCCGACGGTCGCCGGTCACGGCCCTGCTCGAGACGGACCAGGTAGTCGACGCTGATGCCGGCGAGGGTGGCGACCTCGGCTCGCCGCAGCCCGGGGGTGCGGCGACGGGTGCCGGCGGGTAACCCGACGTCGGACGGCGACACGGCGTCACGACGGCTGCGCAGGAACCGACCGAGCTCTCGTTCGTCCACGGACCCAGTGTGCCCCCGTACGTCCCCGGATGGGTGGCCCCGTCAGGGCCAGCATCGCCCCGGCCTCCCCGGCCGACGTGAGCGCGTGCACGGTTCGCCCATGACCGACTCCACCACCACCACCACCGGCGCCGCTGCGACCGGCACTGCGACCGCCACGACCGACGGTCTGCCGCTCGCCCCCGGCCGTTGGGCGCTCGACCCGCACCACTCCCACGTGGGTTTCGCCATCCGCCACCTCGGCGTGTCAAAGGTGCGGGGCCGCTTCGGCTCCGTCGACGCCGAGCTCCTCGTCGGGCCGACGGCCGACGCCACCGCCGTCACCGCCACGGTCGCCCTCGCCTCGATCGATACCGGCAACGCCGAGCGCGACGACCACGTCCGGTCCGCCGAGCTGCTCGATGTCGAACGGCGCCCGACCATGGCCTTCCGGTCGACGAGCGTGCGGGGCTCCGGCAGCGACTGGGTGCTCGACGGTGAGCTGACGATCGGCGAAGTCACGCGCCCGCTCACCCTCGACGTCGAGCTGGGCGGGGTCGAGGAGTTCTTCGACGGCACCCGCCACGCCGGGTTCGAGGCCACCGGCGCGCTGCGGCGCAAGGACTTCGGCCTGAGGTTCGACACTGGCGACGCCCTGCTGGGCGACGCCGTCAAGATCGAGCTCGACCTGCAGTTCGTCGAGCCCCGCTGAACCGGTGTGTGCGTGCCCGGCAGATGCGCCAGTCTGTCGGGCACGCCACCGACGGCCGGCCTGTCCGGCCGCCACCGACCACGGGAGACCCACCATGCTCGCCGAGCAGCTGCAGGCCGACCTGACGACGGCCATGAAGGAGCGCGACGCCCTCGTGGTGTCGGTGCTGCGCATGGCGATCGCCGCCGTCAAGGAGGCCGCGGTGGCCGGCGACAGCGCCCGCCAGCTCTCCGACGACGAGGTCGTCGCCGTCCTCGGCCGCGAGGCGAAGCGGCGCGAGGAAGCGGCGGCGGCCTTCGCCGACGGCGGCCGCACCGAGCAGGCCGAGCGCGAGCTCGCCGAGCGCGACGTGCTCGCCCGCTACCTGCCGGCGCCGCTGACCGACGACGAGCTGGCCGCGCTCGTGGACGAGGTGCTCGCCGCCGGCGGGTTCGACGCGCCGTCGCAGATGGGCCCGGCGATGAAGGCCGTCAACGCCCGCGTCGCGGGGCGCGCCGACGGCAAGACGGTCGCCTCGCTGGTCAAAGCCCGACTCGCGGGCGGCTGAACACCCGAGCTGGCCTGCGGTTATCGTCGGCCCATGCCAGCCAACCCGCTCAACGTCGACGACTTCGGAGGCGAGCTGTTCAACCTCGGCATGTCGCCCGAGGCCCGCCCGCTGCTCGACGAGGTCACGGCCTTCGTCGCCAACGAGGTCGAGCCGATGACCGAGCGGTTCTTCGCCCTCGGCGCCGATCGGGCAGACCGGTGGAGCTTCGCGCCGGGACAGCTCGAGCTGCTCGACGGGGTCAAGGCCAAGGCCAAGGCCAACGGGCTGTGGAACTTCTTCCTGCCCGACGCCGAGACCGGCCAGGGCCTGAGCAACCTCGACTACGCGTACATCGCCGCCGAGCTGGGCAAGAGCCCGCTCGCCGCCGAGAGCCTCAACTGCTCGGCGCCCGACACCGGCAACATGGAGGTGCTCGAGCGCGTCGGCACGCCCGAGCAGAAGCAGCGGTGGCTCACGCCGCTGCTCGAGGGCGAGATCCGTTCGTGCTTCGGCATGACCGAGCCGGGCCTGGCGTCGTCGGACGCCCGCAACATCGCCACCTCGGCCGTGCTCGACGGCGACGAGTGGGTCATCAACGGCGAGAAGTTCTACATCTCCGGGGCGGGCGACCCCCGCTGCAAGATCATGATCTGCATGGTCCGCACCAATCCCGACGCCGCCCCCCACCTGCAGCAGTCACAGATCCTGGTGCCGATGGACACCCCGGGCGTCGAGATCGTGGGCCCGATGCTCGTGTTCGGCCACGACGACGCCCCCCACGGCCACATGCACATCCGCCTCACCGACGTGCGCGTGCCCAAGGAGAACGTGCTGCTGGGCGAGGGCCGGGGCTTCGAGATCAGCCAGCTCCGGCTGGGCCCGGGCCGCATCCACCACGCGATGCGGTCGATCGGCGCCGCCGACCGGGCGCTGGCCCTGATGGTCGAGCGCGGCCTCAGCCGCGAGGCGTTCGGCAAGCCCATCATCTCGTTGGGCAAGAACACCGAGCTGGTGTCGCGGGCCCGCATCGAGATCGAGGCCATGCGGCTGATGGTGCTGCGCGCCGCCAAGGCGATGGACCTGATGGGCAACGCCGAGGCCCGCGTGTGGGTCAGCGCCGTGAAGGCCATGGTGCCCGAGCGGGTGTGCCAGATCATCGATCAGGCCATCCAGATCCACGGCGCCACCGGCGTGTCGCAGTGGACGCCGCTGGCCGACATGTACACCAGCCAGCGCACCCTGCGCCTGGCCGACGGGCCCGACGAGGTCCACCACATGGTGGTCGGGCGGGCCGAGATCGCCCGGTACCAGGCCGTCGCCGGCTGACCTCGTCGGCCGAAGGCTGCGATCGCCGGCGCGACCGCGTTCAACGCCCGCGCCCTCATCGCGGCGGCGAGAGCCCGAAAAGGCCACCAGTCCCGTGTGCAGGCGCCGGTATGGTCAGCCGCCCATGAGGCCCGATCGCTACCTCGACCTGGTCGAGCAGGACGGCCGGCGACTGGCCGAGGTCGCTGCAGCCGGCGACCTCGACGCCCCGATCCCCTCGTGCCCGGGCTGGGCCGTCCGCGATTGCGTCGTCCACACCGGCGAGGTGTACC
>JAFGPU010000307.1 GCA_016936035.1 Acidimicrobiales bacterium | reverse complement strand
CCGCCCTGCAGGTCGCCGACGGCGTTCATCTTCGACAGGTCGACGCCGATGGTGACGAGGGTGAGGGCGATCTCGGCCGACATGCCGGTGAGGATGACGTTGGCGCCCATGAGCCGGGAGGCGTCGACGGTCTGGACGAGGTGGTTGGCGACGGTCGAGTCGATCTCGGGCACGCCCGTGATGTCGATGACGACCACCTTGGCCCGGTTGGTCCGGATGGAGCGCAGGAGCTGCTCGGTGAGCTGGCGGGCCCGCTGGCCGTCGAGGGCGCCGATGATCGGCAGGATGACCAGGCGCTCGCGCACCTGCAGCACGGGGGTCGACAGGTCGCGGATCGCCTCCTGCTGCTGGCGGATGACCCGCTCGCGCTCCTGCACGAAGCCGACAGCCACGGTGTTGGCGATGCGGTTGGCAGCCGGCTCGTACGCGTCGAGCACGCGCTCGAGCAGGTCGAAGTCGGCCTGGTACTTCTCGAACAGCGACCGGGCGAGCACGTCGCGCAGGAGCAGGACGATACCCAGCACCTCGTCTGTCTCGACCCCGCGGGGGATGATGCGCTCGGAGAGGCTGCGCGCGTAGTTCTCGAGCGCCTCGACGCTGCCCGTCTCGAGCACCTCGACGTAGTTGTCGTAGACGCTGGTCGCCTCGGTGAACACCTCGTCCGCCGTCATGGCGGTGAGCAGGCCGGCCTCGGTGATGCGCAGCGCCCACTCCTCGCGCAGCTGGGCGCGGTGCTGGCGCAGGTGGGCGACGAGCTCGGGCAGCAGGGCCTCGCTGCTCTCCGGATCGGTGCCGGCGGCGTCGGCGGCGCGCTCGCCGCCGCGGCGTGGGGCCGGACTGTCGGTCCTTGCCATGTCGTGCCTCCCTGGCGTGGTCGTTCCGGCGGCACCCTATTGCCCGGAGCCACCGCATCGCGCCGCACTGGCGGCCGCGCCCGCGTTCGTCAGTCCGGGCACGTCCGCTCGGCGGTCACGTCGTAGTCCGGGACGGATCGTTCCCGTGCCTCCGCCCGTGTCGAGGCGGCGCCGTTCTCGTTGATGTCGTCGATCAGCCACTCCATCTCGAGGATCTCGCGGCGCTGCGCCTCACTGATCTCGACGGCGAGGTCGCACACGCGCACGTCGTCGACGTCGAAGCGCTCGGACCGGGTGATGGCCAGAGAGTGGTGCGGGATCATCGCTCGCATGAACGAGACATCGCCCACCGTGGCCTGGCTCCGGTCGAGGGCGATGCCTCCCCCGAGCAGCAGCAGGCTGACGACGACCACGACGATGTTGCCCGTGACGCTCCGGTACATGTTGAGCATCCAGGCGAGCATGACCAGGCCCATGGTGCCGCCCATCGTCAGCGCCATGAAGACGCGGCTCTGACTGAACCGCACGTGGCTCAACTCCCAGGAGCCGACGAACATCACCCAGTACATGAACACCATCGAGGTGAGGATCATGGCGCCGAACCGCAGGTACATCCTCCACTGCATGTCGGCGTCGTCGTCGCCGTGGTCGTCGCCCTCGTGTCCTCCGGTGTCGCGCACGGGGACGGAACCTTTGCGTTCGTTGTCCTGCTGCATCGATCGCCCTCCGGTGGTGGCGTCGGGGGTCGCCCTCGTTGCTGCTGTACCCGGGAGCGCACGCTGCGAGACGACTGCCCTCGTGGAGCAGTCGGTACTCTCGGCCGATGGGCAGTGGTGAACCCCTGGCGTTCGACCCGATCGAGGAGGCGCGGCGGCAGTGGGATGCGCACGGCTGGTCCGACGCGTCGCCGGGCATGGCGATGGTCACGTCGATCATGCGGGTGCAGCAGCTGCTCATCGGTCGGGTCGATCGCGTGCTGCGCGACCTCGAGCTGACCTTCGCCCGCTACGAGGTGCTGATGCTGCTCGTGTTCAGCAGGCGGGGCTCGCTGCCCCTGGGAAAGATCGGCGCCCGCCTGCAGGTCCACCCCGCCAGCGTCACCAACGTGGTGAACCGGCTGGAGGCGGACGGGCTCGTGCGCCGGGTGCCCCACCCGTCCGACGGCCGCACGACGCTGGCCGACATCACGCCGGAGGGCCGGCGGCTGGCGCTGCGGGCGACCGGGGCCCTGAACACGGCGGTCTTCGAACAGATCGCGCTGAGCCCCCGTCAGCTCGATCAGCTCTTCGACCTGCTCCGCCGGCTGCGGGTCGACGAGGGCGACTTCGCGACCACCGGACGCGCCAGCACTGAGTAGGCGGGGCGCGCACGCTTTCAAAAGGGTTGGACGTCAAAGTATTCTCGGCCCATGGCACCTCACGTCGACCGAGGTTCCCGTCGGGCGGGCATCCACAGGACGGATATCGAGACGACGCGCGGCGCGACACGGAGCCGTGCGCAGCAGGCCAACGGCAGCGATCGTCGGGGGCTCCGGTGACCGTGGTCGACCGGACGACCGCGCCGGCCGCCGATGCCGAGCTGCACCGGCCCGTCCACGCCGTGCGGGTGGTGACGGCTGCCAGCCTGTTCGACGGCCACGACGCCTCGATCAACATCATGCGCCGGCTGCTGCAGCGCCAGGGCGCCGAGGTGATCCACCTGGGCCACAACCGGTCGGTCGACGAGGTCGTGCGGGCCGCGGTGCAGGAGGACGTGCAGGCGGTGGCGGTCAGCTCGTACCAGGGCGGCCACGTCGAGTACTTCCGGTACCTGCTCGACCGGCTGCGGGACGAGGGACGCGGCGACGTCCGCGTGTTCGGTGGGGGCGGCGGCGTGATCGTGGCCGACGAGATCGCCGAGCTGCACGACTACGGCGTGACGCGCATCTTCTCGCCCGACGACGGGCAGCGGCTGGGGCTGGCGCGGATGGTCAACGCGATCGTGGTCGACGGCGACGTCGACCTGAGCGCGATCGATCGGCCGGCTGTCGAGGCGCTCGCGGGGGCGGGCGAGCGCACGCTCGCACGCTGCATCACGGCGCTGGAGGCCGGCGCGTACCCGCCCGACGCGGTGGGGGCGCTGCACGAGCAGGCCGCCGAGCGCACCGTGCCGGTGGTGGGCATCACCGGCACCGGCGGGTCGGGCAAGTCGTCGCTCACCGACGAGCTCGTGCGACGGTTCCGCCTCGACCGCGACGACCGGCTGCGCATCGCGGTGCTGGCCATCGACCCGACGCGGCGGCGGGGCGGGGGCGCGCTGCTGGGTGACCGCATCCGCATGAACGCCCTCGACGGATCGAGCGTGTTCTTCCGCTCGCTCGCCACCCGGCATGCGGGACACGAGGTGCCCGCCGCGCTCGACGATGCCGTGGCGGCGTGCAAGGTCGCCGGCTACGACCTGGTCATCGTCGAGACGCCGGGCATCGGCCAGGGCGACGCCGCCGTGATCGATCACGCGGACGTGTCGCTGTACGTCATGACCGCCGAGTTCGGGGCGCCGACCCAGCTCGAGAAGATCGACATGCTCGACTTCGCCGATGCGGTGGCCATCAACAAGTACGACCGCCGAGGCTCGGAGGACGCGCTGCGCGAGGTGCGCCGGCAGATGCGGCGCAACCTCGGGGCCGTCGACGGCGACCTCGAGGCGTTGCCGGTGTTCGGCACCGTGGCCTCGCGTTTCGACGACGACGGCGTCACCGCCCTGTACCAGCACCTGGTGGCCCGGCTGGTCGAGTTCGGGCTGCCACCCGCCGACGGGCTGCTGCCGGTGGCCGAGGGTCGGGTCTCGTCGCGGCGGGACGCCCTGGTGCCTGCCGACCGGGTGCGCTACCTCGCCGACATCGCGGCGACCGTGCGCGACTACCACGCCACCACGGCCGCCGAGGTCGAGGCCGCCCGCCGGCGCCAGCACGTCGCCACGACGCGCGACCTGTTGCGGGGCGGCGACGCCGCCGCGGACACGACGGCCGTGGACGCCCTCGCCGAGCAGACCGCCGCGGCCCTGTCACCCGGCTCGCGGGAACTGCTCGACAGCTGGCCCGCCATCCGGGCCGCGTACTCGGGGACCGAGCAGGTGGTCGAGGTCGGGGGCCGCGAGGTGCGGACCCCGCTGGTCCGCACCTCGCTGTCCGGTCTGGAGGTGCCCCGGGTGGCGCTGCCCCGCGACGGCGACGACGGCGAGCTGCTGCGGTGGCTGCGCGAGGAGAACCTGCCGGGACGGTTCCCGTTCACGGCCGGGGTGTTCCCCTTCAAGCGCGACACCGAGGACCCGGCCCGCATGTTCGCGGGCGAGGGCGACGCGTTCCGCACCAACCGTCGCTTCCACCTGCTGGCCGAGGGCCAGCCGGCGACCCGGCTGTCGACCGCGTTCGACTCCGTGACCCTCTACGGCTTCGATCCGGCCGAGCGACCCGACATCTACGGGAAGGTCGGCAACGCAGGCGTGTCGATCGCCACGCTGGACGACATGAAGGTGCTCTACGACGGGTTCGACCTCTGCGACCCGTCGACGTCGGTGTCGATGACCATCAACGGCCCGGCGCCCACCGTCCTCGCCATGTTCCTCAACACCGCGATCGATCAGCGCCTCGACGCGTTCGCCGCCGAGCACGGCCGTCCGGCGACCGCGGACGAGGCCGAGGACATCCGCCGGTTCGTGCTGCGCACGGTGCGGGGCACGGTGCAGGCCGACATCCTCAAGGAGGACCAGGGGCAGAACACCTGCATCTTCTCCACCGACTTCTCGCTGGGGATGATGGCCGACATCGCCGAATGGTTCGTCGAGAACGACGTGCGGAACTTCTACTCGGTGTCGATCTCCGGCTACCACATCGCCGAAGCGGGCGCGAACCCCATCAGCCAGCT
>JAFGPU010000036.1 GCA_016936035.1 Acidimicrobiales bacterium | reverse complement strand
CGGCGTGGCAGATCCTGGTCGACACCGCCAACGTGCAACCGGGCCAGCGGGTGCTCGTCACCGCCGCAGCCGGCGGCGTCGGTCACCTGGCGGTGCAGGTGGCCAAGGCGCGCGGCGCCGTGGTGCTCGGCACCGCCCGGGCCGCCAAGCACGACGCACTGCGCCGGTTCGGCGTGGACCAGCCCATCGACTACACCACGGCCGACGTCGCCGCCGAGGCCGGCGAGGTCGACGTCGTGGTCGACCTGGTCGGCGGAAGCGCCGACCTGGTGCCCGCCCTGCGCGCCGGTGGGCTGTTCGTCAACGTGCCCTCGGCGGCTCCGGCAGACCTCGCGGCCACGGTCCACGCCCGCGGTGCCCGCTACACCGGGTTCCTGGTCGAGCCCGACCACGAGGGCCTGTTCGCCCTGTCGCAGATCGCCGAGGACGGCGAGCTGACCGTTGAGGTGGCGGACACGTTCCCCCTCGAGCAGGCGGCCGAGGCCCACGCCCGCAGCGAGACCGGCCGCACGACCGGCAAGCTGGTCCTCACCCTCTGATCGGAGTCGACGCCGCCCGCCGTCCGCCTCGCGCCGGCCCACCGGGCGGCGTCGCCCGGTCGGGCGGCCGGTCGCGAGCCTCGCCGGGGGCAGGTCTGTAGCCTCGCTCCGATGGCGCGCACGTCGGCAACCGGTGGCGGCGACCTGTTCGCGGCGGCAGCCGAGGCGCAGCTCGCCCAGCAGGCGCCGCTGGCGGCGCGCCTGCGTCCGCTGCGCCTCGACGACATCGTCGGTCAGGACGACCTCGTGGGGCCGGGCAGGCCGCTGCGGGTGCTGGTCGAGTCCGACCGCCTGTCGTCCGCCATCTTCTGGGGGCCGCCCGGCACCGGCAAGACGACCCTGGCCCAGGTCATCGCCCGCCACACCGCCAAGGTCTACGAGCAGCTCTCCGCGGTGTCGGCCAGCGTCAAGGACGTGCGCGAGATCGTCGCGAAGGCCGAGCAGCGCCTGGGGGAGCGGGGCCAGGGCACGATCCTGTTCCTCGACGAGGTGCACCGGTTCAACAAGTCGCAGCAGGACGCCCTGCTGCCCTCGGTCGAGAGCGGCCTGCTGGTGCTGGTCGGCGCCACGACAGAGAACCCGTACTTCGAGGTGAACGCCCCGCTGCTGTCGCGCTCGACGCTGTTCCGCCTCCAGCCGCTCGACGCCGACGCCGTCGCCCAGCTGCTGCGCAAGGGGCTCGAGGCCGAGGGCGCCGACGCCGACGCCGAGGCCCTGTCCCACCTGGCGGAGCGGGCCGGCGGCGACGGTCGTCATGCCCTCACGAGCCTCGAGGTGGCGGTCGCGCTCGCCCGCGCCCGCGACCCGGAGGCGGCCGGCACGGTGGTGACGATCGCCGACGCCGAGGCGGCGCTCGGCACCAAGCTGCACCGCTACGGCCGCGACGAGCACTACGACGTGATCTCCGCGTTCATCAAGAGCATCCGGGGCTCCGACCCGCAGGCGGCGCTGCACTACCTGGCCCGCATGCTCGAGGCGGGCGAGGACGCCCGGTTCATCGCCCGGCGCCTGGTCATCCTCGCCAGCGAAGACGTGGGCGAGGCCGACCCGACCGGGTTGGTGGTCGCCACGGCCGCTGCGCACGCAGTCGAGTACGTCGGGCTGCCCGAGGCGCAGCTCAACCTGGCGCAGGCCGTGGTCCACCTGGCCACTGCGCCCAAGTCGAACCGGGCCGCGCTCGGCATCTGGCGCGCTCGCGAGCACGTGCGCAACGGCGTCGGCGGCGAGGTGCCCGTGCACCTGCGGGACGCCCACTACCGGTCGGCGCACTCGCTCGGGCACGGGGTCGGCTACGAGTATCCTCACGACGACCCACGGGGGTGGGTGCGCCAGCAGTACCTGCCCGACGAGGCCCGGGACGCGGTGTACTACCAGCCCTCCCGCCACGGTTACGAGCAGGAGATCGCCGAGCGCATGGACCGATTGGCCGACGGCGCCGACAACGGCCCCCGACCCGACCACGACCGCGACGGGGCCGACCGCGACCGGGGGGACCGCACGTGAGCGCCACCGACCTCGCCGCCGTGATCGTCGCCGGGTGCAGCGTGGTCGCCGTCGTCCTGCTCGCCGTGGCGCTGGTGGCCCTGGTCCGCACGCTCCGGGCCCTGCGCGACGTCGCCACGTTGATGCGCACCGAGACGGCGCCGGTGCTCGACGACCTGCGCGACACGGTCGAGGCCGCCAACTACGAGATCATGCGCCTCGACGGCCTGGTGTCGACCGCCGAGTCGGTGACCGGCACGGTCGACTCGGCCTCGCGCCTCGCCTACATCGCCATGGCCAACCCCGTCATCAAGGGGGTGGCGTTCGCCAGCGGCACGGCCAAGGCGGCCCGCCGCCTGCGCACCCGCAAGGTCGACGGCTGATGCTCAAGCGCACGTTCTGGTTCACCACCGGGGCCACCGCCGGCTTCGGCGGCGCCATGTGGATCCGCCGCCAGGTGCTGCGCACCGTCCGGCGCTACACGCCCGAGCAGGTGCAGGCCGAGGTCTCGACGTCGGTGCGCCGGCTGGGCACCGACCTGCGCGAGGTCGTCACCGAGGCGCGCCGCGCCATGGCCGACCGCGAGGCCGAGCTGCGGTCCGAGCTGGCGCCGGGCACCGGCCCGGCGATCGGGACGGGCGCGCCGTCGGCGGCCTCGACCGGAGAGCCGCCCGACCGCGCGCACCATGCGGCCGTCGCGACCGGCCGGCCTCCCCGGCCCGAACCCGCGGTGCCCCAGGGCCGGGCGGCGTCTCGGTGGCGCCGGTCACCGACTGCGGGCGACACCACCCACCGTCGGCGCAACCGCACGTCGCCACTAGGCTGACACCACCTATGGCACCGCGGACCTCTGCTGAGCTGCGACGCGCTTGGACCGACTTCTTCGTCGCCAGGCAGCACACGAGCGTGCCCTCGGGCAGCCTCGTGCCGACGCACCCCAGCGCGCCCATGTTCACCAACTCGGGCATGATGCCCTTCGTCCCCTACTTCCTCGGCGAGGAGGCGGTGCCCTACGACCCGCCGCGTGCGGTGTCGGTGCAGCGGTGCGTGCGCGCCGGCGGCAAGCACAACGACCTCGACGCCATCGGCCGGTCGCCCCGGCACCTCAGCTTCTTCGAGATGCTGGGCAACTTCAGCTTCGGCGACTACTTCAAGGCCGACGCCATCACCTGGGCCTGGGAGTTCGTGACCGACGTGCTCGAGCTCGACCCCGAGCGCCTCTGGGTGACCGTGCACGAGAGCGACGACGAGGCCGAGGAGCTGTGGGCCGACGGCGTCGGCGTCCCGCGCGCCCGCATCCAGCGGCTCGGCAAGGACAACTTCTGGGAGATGGGCGACACCGGGCCGTGCGGCCCGTCCTCCGAGATCTTCTGGGACTACGGCCCCGAGGTGGGCCCGGAGGGCGGACCGGCCAACCCCGCCGCCGAGAACCGCTACGTCGAGATCTGGAACCTGGTGTTCCCGCAGTACCTGCGGGGGCCCGACGGCCACCTCAGCGATCTGCCCCGCAAGAACATCGACACCGGCGCCGGCCTCGAGCGCATCATGGCCGTGCTGGCCGGCAGCCCGAGCCTGTACGCGTCCGACACCCTCACCGAACTGGTCGACGAGGCGCAGTCCGTCACGGGGCACCGGTTGGGCGAGTCAGACCTGGGCGACATCGCCCTGCGCCTCATGGCCGACCACGCCCGCACCATGACGTTCCTGGTCGCCGACGGGGTGATCCCCTCCAACGAGGACCGCGGCTACGTCCTGCGCCGCGTGATCCGGCGCGCCATCCGCTTCGCGTACCTGCTGGGCGTCGAGCGCCCGGTGCTGCCCGCCCTGGTCGAGCGCACGATCGACCTGATGGGCGACGCCTACCCGACCGTGGTCGACGGGCGCGACCTCGTGGTGCCGATCATCACCCGCGAAGAGGACTCGTTCCGGCGCACGCTGGCCAGCGGTTCACAGATCCTCGACACCCAGCTCGACAAGCTCCAGCCCGGCGGCACGCTGCCCGGCACCGTCGCGTTCCAGTTGCACGACACCTACGGCTTCCCCTTCGAGGTCACCCAGGAGACAGCGGAGCTCCGGGGGTTCGACGTCGACGTCGCCGGGTTCGAGTCGGCCATGGACGACCAGCGCGCCCGAGCGCGGGCCGCCAGCAAGGCGGGCGGCGTGGCCACCGGCGACGAGGTCGACGAGCAGCAGCGCCTGCTCGCCGAGCACGGTCCCACCGTGTTCACGGGGCGCGACGAGTACGAGACCAAGGCCACGGTCATCGGCATCGTCGGCGACGGGCTGTACCTCGATCGCACGCCCTTCTACGCGGAGTCCGGCGGCCAGGTGGGCGACACCGGCCACATCATCACGCCCACGGGCATCGTCGACGTCGTCGACACCACCTACGGGCTGCCGGGGCTGCACCGCCACACCTTCACGGTGCGCGAGGGCACCGTCGAGGTGGGGCAGCAGGCCGACGCCCGCATCGACGGCGACCGGCGCGACGCCATCCGCCGCAACCACACGGGCACCCACATCCTCCACTGGGCGCTGCGCGAGGTGCTCGGCAGCCACGTCAAGCAGCAGGGCTCACTGGTGGCGCCCGATCGGCTGCGGTTCGACTTCAGCCACTTCGAGCCGGTCACCGCGGACCAGATCCGCCAGATCGAGGATCTCGCCAACCACGAGATCCTCGACAACGCCCCGGTCCGCCACTTCGAGACCACCATGAACGAGGCCCGCGAGCTCGGTGCCATCGCGTTCTTCGGCGACAAGTACGGCGAGATCGTGCGCGTCCTCGAAGCCGGCCGCCACTCGGTCGAGCTGTGCGGCGGCACCCATGTCCGCCGCCTCGGCGACATCGGTCCCCTCAAGGTCGTCACCGAGGGGTCCATCGGGTCGAACCTGCGCCGGCTCGAGGCCGTCACCGGGATGGGTCCCATCGACCGGCTGCGCCAGCAGGACGACCTCGTCGCCCGGGCAGCCGACGCGTTGGGCACCACGGCCGACGACCTGCCGTCAGCGGCCGAGAAGCTGCGCTCCGAGCTGAAGGCCGCTCGCGACGAGATCAAGGTCCTCCGTCGCCAGGCAGCGGGTAGCCGGGCGGTCGATCTGGCCGCGCACGCCACCGACGGGGTGGTCGTGGCTCGCGTCGACGGCACGACCCGTGACGAGGTGCGCGAGCTCGCGCTCGCGGTGCGCCAGCAGCCCGGTATCCGGGCCGTCGTCATCGGCGGCGAGCCCGAGGGCGGCGGCGTCGCACTCGTGGCCGCGGTCGCCAAGGGGTCCGGTCTCGACGCCAAGTCGCTCATCGCCGACGCGGCCCGCACCGTCGGGGGCGGTGGCGGTGGCAAGAACCCAGAGCTGGCCGTGGCCGGAGGCCGGGATGCATCGCGTCTCGACGAGGCGCTCGACCAGGCCCGGGCCGCAGCCGGGGCCGCGTGAGCCCGGGCGTGCCGTTCGCCATCGGGCCGTCCGCCGCCGCGGGCGTGCGGTGAACCGGGCCGTCGCCCTCGACATCGGCACCCGACGCATCGGCGTCGCCCTGTCGGACAGCGCCGGCACCGTGGCGACCCCGTACGAGGTGGTGCAGCGCTCCGGCGACCGGGCACGCGACCACCGGCGCATCGCCGTACTGGTCGACGAGGCCGGCGCCGATGTCGTCGTGGTCGGGCTGCCGCTCTCGCTCGACGGCTCGCTCGGACCGGCCGCACGGGCCATCCTCGCCGAGGTCGACGAGCTGCGGGCCGCGCTCGACGTCGAGGTCGTGACCTGGGACGAGCGCCTGTCGACGGTGGAGGCCGAGCGGAGCCTGCGGACGATGGGCGTCAAGAAGGGCGACCGTCGCCGAGTCGTGGACCAGGTCGCTGCTACGGTGATCCTTCAGTCCTGGCTCGATGCTGGCCGGTCACGGGGGTGAGCCAGCTCGATCCGATGCCACGGCCTGCCAGCCGCACGAGTCCCTGACCGCACCTCGGACCTCACGGACACCGCCCAAGACATGTCGTTCTCCGACCAAGACGATCCCGCAGGTTCACGGCGCCGGCGTGGTCGTCGCCGGGCCAAGGACGACGCCTACGACGAGTTCTGGGGGCGTGAGAAGGGATCGGCCGGACGGGGCCGCAAGCGCAACGACGACGCTGGCGGTGGGCGCGATCCCGGTGACGTCAGCGACCTGACGGGCCGCGGTGCGCCAGCCGCCGCCGCGCCGGGCCGTCGCCAGCCGGCGGCCCCCCGACCCGACCAGCCGCCGGTCGCGGCCCCGGGGCCGACAGGCCGGCGCCCGAGCCGGGACCGTGGCCTCGGCTCGCCACCCGCGCAGGGCCCGGTCGAGCGTGCGCCTCGCGAGCGTCGCCCGTCGGGCACGCAGCCGGCGGTGCCGCCCCGGCGCGCCGCTCGCGGCAGCGCAGCGGCTCCCGGCGCCGGCCCCCCGCCCGGTCCCGCGCCGCGATCGGCCCCCGCACGCGCACCCGTACCCCCGGCTCGGGTCCGGGGCGGCGAGCCCGAGCCGGGCCGGCGCCGGCCCGATCTGGACGGCGGCCTCGGCAGCGAGGTCCCCGGACGCGGACGCCGGCCCGCCCGCCCTGTGGCGGGTGGGTTCCGGGGTGATACCGGGGGTCATGGTGCGGTCGGTCCGGGGGCGGGTGGGTTCCGGGGTGACACCGGGGGTCATGGTGCGGTCGGTCCGGGGGCAGGTGGGTTCCGGGGTGACACCGGGGGTCACCGTTCGGTCGGTCCGGCGGCCGGGGGGTTCCGTGACGGTCCTGGCGCCGGTGGCCCCCCGCGCGGCGGTCCGGCGACCGGCGGTTTCCGGCGCGAGACAGGCAACCACCGCGGGATCGGTCCGATCGGGGGCCCGCGTGACGGGGCCGGCCGCCCACCGGGTGGCCCCGCCGGGCCCGCCGGGCCACCGGGACCGGTCGATCCCGACGACCACATCTTCATCGAGACCAGCGAGGTCCCGGCGCTCGACCGGCCCGCCCCGTCGACCCCCTTCCCGGGCGCCGACGAGCCGGCCGACTGGGGTGACGACGACCCGTTCGACGACGCCTACGGCGACGACTCCTACGACTACGACGACTACGACGACGACCTCGACGGCGACCTCGAGGGCGACCTCGACGACCTGCCCCGACGGCGCGGCTGTCGCAGTGCCGTCGTCGTGCTGGCGGTGATGACGGTCATGGTGCTGGTCGCCGGGTGGTTCGCCTGGTCGTGGTTGCAGGGCAAGATCGATCCCGCCGGGCCGCCCGGCGACGAGGTGCTGGTCGAGATCCCGGCGGGCACGAGCACGACCGGCATCGGCGACGTGCTGGCCGAGGCCGGTGTCATCTCGGACGCCTCCGTGTGGGGCTGGTACACCAAGCTGCGCGACGTGCCCACCATCCAGGCGGGCAGCTACCGGTTGCACCTCAACTCGTCGTTCGACGAGGCGATCGACGAGTTGGCCCAGGATCCGCTGCCGCCGAACTCGCGCCTGGTGACGGCGCCCGAGGGCCTGACGATGACGCAGGTCCGAGACCGCCTCGCGGATCCCGAGAAGGGCGTGCCGGGGTTCACGCCCGAGCGGGTGCAGGCAGCGATGGAGGACCCGGAGTCACGTTCGGCGTTCCTGCCCGGCGAGCAGGCCAGCATCGAGGGGACCCTCTACCCCGAGACCTACGCGGTGGAGGAGGGCGACAGCGAGGCCGTGGTCGTGCAGCGGATGGTGGCGATGTTCGACGAGGTCATGACCGAGCTGAACGCGACCGAGCGGGCGGCGGCGCTGAACATCTCGCCGTACGAAGCCGTGATCGTCGCGTCGATGGTCGAGCGCGAGTCCGGCACCGACGCAGACCGCCCCCGCGTCGCCCGGGTGATCTACAACCGGCTCGCTGCCGGCGAGCCCCTCGGCATCGACGCGACGAGCTGCTACGAGAAGGGCGGCATCCCCTGCGAGCTGACGACGGCGGAGCTCACCGACAACACCGCGTACGACACCCGCGAGCAGCCCGGCCTGCCACCCACGCCCATCGCGTCGCCCGGCCGTGCCAGCCTCGAGGCGGCGCTCGCGCCGGCCGAGGGCGACTGGCACTGGTACCTGCTCGACGTGACCAAGGACGACGGGTCCAGCCTGTTCTTCACCGACTACGACGAGTTCCTCGCCGCCAAGCAGCGGTGCGTCGATGCCGGACAGTGCGGATGACGCCCGCGCCGCAGTGATCACGGGCGCCACCCGGGTCGCCGCCGTGATCGGCTCGCCGGTGCGGCACTCCCTGTCACCGGCGATCCACAACGCGGCCTTCGCCGCCCTCGGCCTCGACTGGGTCTACCTGGCGTTCGAGGTGCCCGAGGGCAGGGGAGCGGAGGCGATCGATGCGATGCGCACGCTCGGGCTGGGTGGTCTGTCGGTCACGATGCCGCACAAGGCGGCCGTGCACGACGCCGTCGACGAGCGCACCCCGGTGGCGGCCGCGCTCGGTGCGGTCAACTGCGTGTTCCGGCGCGACGACCGCATCGTGGGCGACAACACCGACGGGGCCGGCTTCGTCGATGCCCTCCGCCTCGACGAGGGCATCGAGGTCGCCGGCCGCCGGTGCGTGGTGGTCGGCGCCGGCGGGGCCGGGCGCGCCGTCGCCCACGCCGTCGCCGTCGCAGGAGCGGCGGAGGTCGCCATCGTGAACCGCTCGCCGGGCCCGGCCGCCCGGGCCGTGCAGATCGTGGGCGACCGGGGGCGGGTCGGCACCGTGGACGACATCCCGACGGCCGACCTCGTGGTGAACGCCACGCCGGTGGGGATGGGGGACGGCACCGCCGCCGGCGGGGCGACGCCCGTCGACCCCGAGCTGCTGCGGGCCGGCCAGGTCGTGGTCGATCTCGTCTACCAGCCGGAGACCACGGCGCTGCTGCGGGCGGCCCGCGCCCGCGGGGCGGTGGCGGTCACCGGCGTCGGCATGCTGGTGCACCAGGCCGCGCACGCCTTCCGCCGGTGGACCGGTCTCGAGCCACCGCTCGCGCCGATGACGGCCGCGATCCGGCGCGAGCTCGCCCGTCGCGCGCATTCCGACGGCGGGCCGTAACCCGACTGAAACCCTGGTAGCGGCGTTGGCGGGCCGGTTTCAGCAGCCGGTGGTCGGTCCGACGCTGGGTGTGTGGGGCGCGCGCGGCCTAGGCTGACGCCTGCGCTGGGGATTCATGGCGGGACGATCACATCGGAGGTACAGCGTTGGCGCTGCAAGGGACTCTCGACACATTTTCTCTCCCGGATGTCCTGCGGCTGCTCGCCACCACGTCGAAGACCGGGCGGCTCCGGATCGATGGCGATCGTGGGCAGGGCAGCGTGTGGTTGGCCGACGGTGGTGTCGTCGACGCCGACGCCGAGCGTGCTGTCGACGGCACGCCCACCGACGAGGTCGTCTTCGAGCTGCTGCGGTTCCGCTCCGGGGCGTTCGCGTTCGACGGCGACGACGCGCCGAACGCCGTCGGCGAGCCCGAGGACGTCGAGTCGCTGCTGCGCCGAGCCAACGCTCTGCTGAGCGAGTGGTCAGAGCTCGAGTCCGTCGTCCCGTCGCTGGCGCACGAGGTCGCCCTGGCCTCCGACCTGTCGGTCGACGAGGTCACCATCGACGCCGAGCGGTGGCGCTCGCTCGTCGCCGTCGCCTCGGGCCGCACGGTCGGCGAGCTGGCCAAGACGCTGGGGCTCACCGAGCTCGGGGTCTCCCGGGCGGTGCGCGATCTGGTCGACCTGGGTGTCGCCGAGGTCGCATCCCCTGGCAGCGCCGCACGTCCACCGGCGAGCGACAGCGACCTGTCGCGGGGCCGCCCGGCCGCCCGCCCCGAGCCCGAGTCCGTCGCGCCCGCAGGGCGCAACGGACCGCTCACCGGCGAGTCGCCGCGCGCCGGCTGGCTGACGGGCGAGGTCCCGGCGGTCCGCGATCAGCGCTCGGTGCCCGCCAACGGGCCGACGCGGGCGTCGCTCGACGACACGATCGCCACGCCTCCGCCCGCGCCGCCCGAGCCGCCCACCAAGGGCGGGCTCGCCTCGCGCCTCGGCCGGGGCCGCAGCGCGAGCGCGTCGGGGCGCAACGGCACTTCGCGCAGCGCCGGGCCCCCGACCACGGGCTCGACGCCTCCGGTCACAGGCTCGACCAGGTCGGTCGGCCGACCGCCGGCCTCGCCGCCGCCCGCCCGTACCAACGACAGCGGCGCAAAGCCCGTCGGTGGGCCGCGCGACGCCGGCCCGACGGCCCGGCGAGACACCGGCACCACCAGGCCGGTCCCGTCCGAGCGCCCCGGCACGCGCGCGCCGCGCCCGCGGGCGGACGGCCCGACCCGTCCGCCGTCCGCTCCCGCCGGTCCCGGCGCCCCCGCGGGCCCGGGTCGCAACGGCGGCCGGTCCGGTTCGTCACCGTTCGACGGCGGTCGGCTCGGCCCGTCGCCGGCCGCGCGCGACACGGGGCAGATCCGCCCGGTCACGCCGTCGTCGCTCCCGCCCGATCTGCACTGGGCCGCCGACGACACCAATGGTGGAGGCACCAACGGCGGTCCTCCGACCTCGCCGTTCAGCGGGCTCAGCAGCCTCGGGCCCAGCCGCCCGGCGCCCAACGACAACGAGCTCGCCCCCCATGTGGCGGCCATGAGCCCCGAAGCTCGGGCTGCGGTGCAGGCCACGGTGGGCAACCAGGGTGGCACCTCGGGCGGCCGTGGGCCGAGCCAGGGCGAGGAGATCGCCCACCGGGGGCGTCTCATCAGCTTCCTGTCCTCGGTTCGCTGACCGCCACCGCCACCGCCCCTGCTCGCGTCGACGCGCGTCCCGGACCCCGCTTCCGCGCCGCCCGTGGCCCTACGGACCGGTGAAGACACCCGGCCGGTGATCGGGTGCGCATGAGCCCCGCCCTGCTGGCCACGGCGGCGACCGCGCTCGGCGTCGCGGTCGTCGGCCCGTTGCTCAACCATGCCGTCCTGCGGTGGGTGGGGTGGCGGGTCGTGCTGCCGGCCTGGTTGGGACGGGTGCCGGCGGCGCGCGAGCTCGGTCGCCCGCGGGCCGCCTGCACCCGGTGCGGCATCGTCCTCGCGCCTGGCAGGGCGCCCGCTCTGCCGGCCCTGGTCGCCGGCGGCCGGTGTCGCGGCTGCCGGGCCCCGCTCCGTCGCCGCTACCTGGCGCTCGAGCTGGTGACCGGCGTCTGCTTCGGCGTCACGGCGGCGGTGGTCGGGTGGTCGGTGTCGCTGCTGCCGCTGCTCGCGCTCGTGGCCGGGCTGGTCGCGATGTGCGCGGTCGACCTGGCCGTGATGCGCATACCGACACGGTTCGTCTACGCGACGGGCGCATCGGTCGCCGCCGGGTTCGTCCTGGCCGCCGCCGTCGACGGGCCGGCGCGCCGGCTGGCGGGCGCCGTCGTCGGAGCCGCGGCCTACGGCGGGATGATGCTGGCACTGCACCTCGTCTCGCCGCGTGCGCTCGGCTTCGGCGACGTGCGGCTCGCCACGCTGGTCGGCGCCGCGGTCGGCTGGTGCGCGTGGCGACTCGACCATCCGGTGCTCGCACCGGTCGAGGGCTCGCTCCGGGCGGGCCTGCTCGCCGGGCTCCTGGGCTCGGTCGCGGGGCTCGCCCTGGTCGCGGTGCGCGGGCGCGACCGGCCGTTCCCCTTCGGCCCCGCCCTGGCGGTCGGCGGCGCCGTGGTGGCGCTGACCACCGTGTGACACGCCGCCGGCGGGTCGGCGCCGCAGGTCGGCGGGTTCCGGTGGGCGCGAGGCAGGCCGGTATCGTCGTCTCGTGCTCCGGTACCTGACTGCAGGCGAGTCCCACGGCCGTGCGCTGGTCGTCATCGTCGAGGGCCTGCCTGCGGGCCTGCCGGTGACGGTCGACGACATCCGCACCGAACTGGCGCGCCGACGCCTCGGCTACGGACGGGGGCCGCGCATGCGCTTCGAGCAGGACGAGGTCACCATCGTCGGCGGCGTCCGCCACGGGCGCACCCTCGGGTCGCCCGTGGCCATCGAGATCGGGAACACCGAGTGGACGCGCTCCGACAAGTGGCACGAGGAGATGTCGGTCGAGCCGGGCCGCACCCGCCAGCCGCTCACCCAGCCCCGGCCCGGCCACGCCGACCTGGCGGGCATGCAGAAGTACGGCTTCACCGACGCGCGCGACGTGCTCGAACGGGCGTCCGCCCGCGAGACCGCGGCCCGGGTGGCGGCCGGGGCGCTGGCCAAGAACCTGCTCGGACACCTCGGCGCCCACGTGGTGTCGCACGTGATCCAGATGGGGTCGGTGCGCAGCAAGTCGCCCGAGCGGCCCCGTCCTGACGACCTCGAGCGGGTGGACGCCTCGGTGCTGCGCTGCTTCGACGCGGCGGCCGAGGCGGCCATGGTCGACGAGGTCAAGGCCGTGTCCAAGGCCGGCGACAGCCTCGGTGGGGTCGTCGAGGTGCTGGGCTACGGGGTGCCCGTGGGCCTGGGCAGCCACGTCCACTGGGACCGGCGCATCGACGGCCTGCTCGCCCAGGCGCTCATGAGCATCCAGGCGGTGAAGGGCGTCGAGATCGGCGACGGGTTCGAGGTCGCGGGTCTCCCCGGCAGCCAGGCGCACGATCCCATCACCTGGGATGCCGCCGACCACGCCTACCGGCGCACCTCGACGCGGGCCGGGGGTGTCGAAGGCGGCATGACCACGGGCGAGCTGGTCGTGTGCCGCGCGTCGATGAAGCCGTTGGCGACGCTCAACCGCCCGGTGCTCACGACCGTCGACGTCGCCACCAAGGAAGAGACGGTCAGCTTCAAGGAGCGCACCGACGTCACGGCCGTGCCCGCCATGGGCGTGGTGGCCGAGACCATGGTGGCGCTGGTGCTGGCGGGCGAGGCGCTCCGCAAGTTCGGTGGCGACTCGGTGCCCGAGGTCGAGCGCAACCTCGCCGCCTTCCAGGCGACCCTGCGCGATGGCTGACCGTCCGGGCGCCACCGGGCGTCACATCGTGCTCGTCGGCCTGATGGGCGTGGGCAAGAGCACCGTCGGGCGGCGCCTCGCCAAGGAGGTGCAGCGGCCCTTCGCGGACCTCGACGAGCAGATCGAGCTGCGCGAGGGCATGACGATCCCCACGATCTTCCGCGCCCACGGCGAGGCGTGGTTCCGCCAGGTCGAGACCGAGGTCCTCGCCGACCTGATCGGTCGCCAGGCGCCGCTCGTCGTGGCGGCGGGCGGCGGGGCGGTCACCGGTGCCGGCAACCGAGAGCTGCTGGCGCGCGCCTACGTGGTCTGGCTGCGGGCTTCGGCCGAGTTCCTGGCGGGCCGCACCGACCCGACCCACCGGCCGCTGCTCGCGGACGACCCGCAGACCACCCTGGCGCGCCTCTTGGCCGAGCGGACCCCCCTGTACGAGCAGGTGGCCGACGTGGCCGTCGACATCGAGCAGTTCCACGGCGGTGACGAGAAGCCCAAGCGGGCGCTCGCCCGCCACATCGCCCGGCTCGTCACCGAGGCCGGAGCGTCGGTCGATGGCGGGCGGTGAGCGGGTGGCGGCCCACACCGTCACCGTGCACGCCGGGGGGTCGACCTACCCCGTGGTGGTCGGTTCCGGCGTCCGCGACCGCCTCGACGGGCTGGTCGGCCCCTCGGTGCGGCGGGTGGCGGTGGTGACCCAGGCCGGCATCGGGCTGGACCTCGATATCGACCACGACCACGAGGTGTTCACCATCGGCGACGGCGAGACCGCCAAGTCGCTGGCGACGGTCGAGGACCTGTGCCGCTCGTGGTCGCGGTGGGGCCTCACCCGGGCCGACGGCGTCGTGGCCGTCGGTGGGGGACTGGTCACCGACGTCGCCGGGTTCGCCGCCGCCGTCTACCACCGCGGTGTCGCCGTGGTGCACGTGGCCACCACGCTGCTCGCCATGGTCGACGCCGCCATCGGCGGCAAGACCGGGGTGAACCTTCCCGAGGGCAAGAACCTCGTCGGGGCGTTCTGGCAGCCCCGGGCGGTGCTGTGCGACACCGACGCGCTGGCGACGCTGCCCGAGCGCGAGCGCCTGAGCGGCATGGGCGAGATGGCCAAGTACCACTTCCTCACCGGCGAGGACCTGCTGGCGCTGCCGCTGGAGGAGCGCATCGCCGCCTGCGTGCGCATCAAGGCCGAGGTGGTGGCGGCCGACGAGCGCGAGGACGTCACCAACACGCGCGGCCGGGCCACGCTCAACTACGGCCACACCCTCGCCCACGCACTCGAGACCGCGGGCCGCTACGACCTGCGCCACGGCGAGGCGGTGGCGGTCGGCCTCGTCTACGCCGCCCACCTCGCGCACCGCCTGGGACGCATCGACCGGTCGCGGGTCGACCAGCACCGCGACGTCGTCGCGAGCTACGGGCTCCGCACCGTCCTGCCCGAAGGCGTCGAGCCCGGCGAGCTGCTCGCCCTGATGGCCCGCGACAAGAAGGCGGTCGTCGGCCTGACGTTCGCCCTGGACGGGCCCGGTGGGGTCGAGGTGGTGACCGGCGTCGATCCCGACGACGCCGCCGCTGCGCTCGACGCCCTGGCCGGGCTGGGCTGACGCAGGCGGGTGGCGGCCTGCCGCACCCCTCTATCCTGCGCTGGTGACCTTCGACCGCTCGTCGCTCCCCCCGATGGACGTCGCCGACCGGGCGGGCCGCCTGCGGTCACGGCTGGGCGACGCCGGCTGCGACGCCCTGCTCGTAACCGACATCACCAACGTCCGGTACCTCACGGGCTTCACCGGCTCGGCCGCCATGGTGCTCGTCACGCCCGACGCGCTGGTGTTCGTCACCGACGGCCGCTACCGCGACCAGGCCGCCACCCAGCTCGCCGGGGCGCGCGTCGAGGCCGACATCGAGATCGGCCGCAGCAGCGCCGAGCAGCTGAAGGTCCTCGCGGGCGCGCTCGTCGACGGCGCCCGCCTCGGGCTCGAGGCCGAGGCCGTCACGTGGGCGCAGCAGCGCCGGTTCGTCGAGGCATTCGCCGGCACCGAGGTGGTGGCGACCGAGGGGCTGGTCGAGCACCTCCGCACGGTGAAGGACGCCGGCGAGGTCGCGCGCATCCAGGCCGCGTGCGCCATGGCCGACGCCGCGCTGGCGGCCGCGCGGCACCGCCTCGGCGAGTCGCCCACCGAGGCCGAGGTGGCGCTCGAGCTCGAGTGGCAGATGCGGCGCCTCGGGGCCGAGGCGCCGTCGTTCGACACGATCGTCGCGTCCGGCCCGAACGGGGCGATGCCGCACCACCGCGCCGCCGATCGCCGCATCGCCGAGGGCGACCTGGTGGTGATCGACTTCGGCGCCTTGGTCGACGGCTACCACTCCGACATGACCCGCACCGTCATGGTCGGCGAGCCGACCGCGACGCAGCAGCGCATGGTCGAGACGGTCCGTACGGCCCAGGCGGCCGGCGTGGCCGCCGTGCGTGCCGGTGTCGAGGTGGGCGACGTCGATGAGGCGTGCCGCGCCGTGCTGCGCGAGGCCGGCTGGGAGGACGCGTTCCTGCACGGGACGGGCCACGGGGTCGGGCTCGCCATCCACGAGGCGCCTCGGGTCTCGGCCACGGCGACTGGTAGCCTGGCCGACGGCCACGTCGTCACCGTCGAGCCCGGCGTCTACCTCCCCGAGCACGGCGGCGTCCGCATCGAGGACACGG
>JAFGPU010000306.1 GCA_016936035.1 Acidimicrobiales bacterium | reverse complement strand
TGCGGCACGGCCCGGCCCTCGCCGCCGGTACGGCGCCGCCACCACACCAGCGGCAGCGCGATGAGCGGGCCGAGCAGGATGGCCTCGGAGCGCACCAGGGCGGCCACGCCGACGACGAGGCCGAACACGACGGCGCTGCGGGTGGTGGGCCGGTCCCACCAGCGGTAGGCCGCCAGCATCACCGCCGCCGTGGTCGCCACCACCATGGTCTCGGACACCACCATGGCGTCGAAGTAGAAGGTGTTGGGGCTGAAGGCCACCAGGGCGGCGACGATGAGGCCGACGCGCTCGCCGGCGATGCGGCGCCCGGCCAGGCCCATCGCGGCGACGCCGGCCGTGCCGAGCAGGCACGAGATGACCTGGTGGTGGAAGAACGATCGCAGCCCGACCCACGAGAACCCCGCCAGGACGGTCATGAACCCCGGCGGGTGATCGGCCCCGGGCAGCCGCACGCCGAACAGCAGGAACTGGTAGGGGTGGACGTACCCCTCGCCGTCGGCGAGCAGGTTGGCGCCATGGTGGTAGTAGTAGGGATCGCCGATGACGGTCCACGGCGTGCGCCACCCCAGCAGGTAGGTCAGCCGCACGGCCAGGGCGGCAGCCGTGATGGCCACGAGCCAGCGCCAGAAGCGCCGGGGTCGACCGGCGGTGGTGGCGGGCACCTCGTCGCGGGCCGGGCCGGCATCGGGCGGCACGCGGTGCCCGGTGGTGCCCGGGCCCTCGGTGGCGCCGGCGTCGGGGTTGGTCGCGGTGGTGGTCATCGACGGTGTGCGGTGCGACCGCCCCCTCGGCGAGGTGCGCCGAGGCCTTCAGCCGAGCGGTCGGCTCGCGCACTGTAGTGCCGGAGGGCACACGGTCGACGACTCGCAGCGACGCAGCGCCCGGGCCCGCCGACGCGGTGGGCGGCGGCGACGCTGGCTACTGTGACGGCCCGTGCCCGACGCGCTCCGACACTGGGGGAGGCGAGCGCTGCCGCCCCTGCCGCCGCTGTCCCGACGCGCCCGGTGGTGGCTCGTCGCCATCATGGGGGTCGGGGCCCTGCTGCGCGTGCTCTGGGCGTCGATGGCGCAACCGCCGACCGAGCTGCGCGACCCGGTCTTCTACCTCGTGCTCGCCGACCACGTGGCTGCGGGCGACGGCTACCGCTACGGGTTCGAGGCCAACCAGGGTGTCACGGCCTACTACCCGCCGGGCTACCCGCTCGCCCTGGCGGCCGTCGTGTGGCTGGTGGGGCTCCTGCCCGTCGACGTCAGCACGTTCGACGCGGCGCTCGGGCTCAACGTGGTGCTGTCGGTGGCGACGATCGGCCTCGTCTTCGTGCTCGGGCGCCGGCTGGCCGGCACACGAGCGGGCCTGGTGGCGGCGGGCATCTGGGCGCTGTGGCCAAACCTGGTCTTCCACAGCGGCATCGTGCTCACCGAGACGCTGTTCCTGTTCCTGCTGGTGGCGCTGCTGGTCGTCCTGCTCGGCGACGCCGGTGCCGCCCGGGCCCCGGGCGTCGCCCGGCTGGTGGCGATCGGGGTGCTCTTCGGGCTCGTGCTGCTGGTGCGCCCGGTGTCGGCGTTCGTCGCGCCCGTGCTGCTGGTGCTGTGGTGGGGCCGGGGAGCCAAGGCGGCCCTGTGGCGGCTCGGCCTCGTGTGCGTCGCGACGCTGGCGGTGCTCGTGCCCTGGTCGGTGCGCAGCACCATCGCCATGGACGAGCCCGTGGCCCTGTCGCTCAACATGGGTGACAACCTGTGCCTCGGGCACAACCCGGGGGCCACCGGTGGGTTCGGTGATCTGGGCGCCCACTGCTACACGGCCGAAGGGCTGCGACGGCCCGAGGCCGAGACGCGCCGCCAGTCCGAGAACATCGACCGGGCGCTCACCTACATCCGGGACCATCCGGGCACCACGTTGCGGCGCACGCCCTCCAAGCTGCGCATCACGCTGCAGAACGACCACGACGGCCTCGAGGTCGCCGAGGACTTCGGTGCGGTCTCCATCGTCTCCGACGGCACCCGTGACGGCCTCGAGGCGGTCGCCAACGCCTTCTACTTCCTGGTGGCCGTCGCCGCGGTGGTGGGTGGTGTGGTGCTGGTGCGGCGTCCCGACCCCGCCCGGCGCGGGATCTTCCTGGTGGCGGCCGGCGCCGCGCAGCTGCTCTCGCCCCTGCTGACGTTCGGCGACGCCCGCTTCAAGATGCCGCTCTACCCGACGCTGGCCATCTGCGCCGCCGTCGCGGTGTCCGCGTTGTGGGACCACCGCTCGGAGCCGGCTGCGCCGGCGGCCGCGGGTGCGACGGTGGCGACGCCGGGCGAGGACCACGACGCCGACCGCGACGCCACCAGGCCCTCGCCCGCCACCACCTGACGGCGAGGCGCCGCAGCTGCGCCCCCTCGGCTGGGCTCAGCGCTTCTTCGGCAGCACGGGAGCGTCACGACCGGTACCGCGGGCGCCGCCGGCGCCGGCGGTCGAGTCCGTGCCCTCCTCGTGGTACTCCTCCTCGACGTTCACCGACCAGATGTCGTGGCCGGCGTCGTGGAGGATGTTCTCGACGGTGAGCATCGCCGTGTACATCGAGTGGTCCTGGTTGTTGTAGCGATGCATGCCGTTGCGCCCGATGGGGTGGACGTTCGGGGTGTGCTCCGCGAGCCACGCCCGCAGCACCTCGACGTTGGCCTGGTAGGTCTCGTCGTAGACCGGATAGGCCTTGGGCATGCGCACCACGTAGCCGGCCTCGACGTCGGACTGGTCGACCAGTCCGAGCGCCTCGAGCTCGGCCTTGCCCTTGGCGATGAGCTCGTCGTCGCTGGCGTTCCACCACTCGTCGCCCTCTTCGACCGTGTACTCGAGGCCGAGGACGTTGCGTCCCTCGGCCACCATGTACGGCGACCACGAGCCGAAGTTCTGCACCCGCATGGTCTTGACCTCGGGGGCGTGGATGTAGATCCAGTTGTCGGTCCACGGCACCTTGTCGGCGGGGACCACCAGGGCGACGCTGAGGAAGTCACGGAACGACAGGTCGTCGGCCGCCGCCTGCACCTCGGGCGGCACCGGCGGGTCCATGGCGCGCAGCAGGTGCGGGAAGGGCATCGACGAGATGACGTGGTCGGCGGGGTACTCGGTGGCGACCCCGGCGGTCTCGGCGACGACGGCGGTGGCCCGGCCGCCCTCGTGGCGGATGCGGGTGACCGGCGTCTGCATGATGACCTTGGTGCCGCCGGCCTCGACGATGTCGCGGCAGCGCTCCCACATCATGCCGGGTCCGTACTTGGGGTACTGGAACTGCTCGATGAGGCTGGTGACCTGCTTGGACTTGTCCTGCCGGGCACCGGCGAGCCGCCCGCGCAGCGGCTCCCAGACCGCGCTCCACAGCGACATGCCCTTGATGCGCTGGGCACCCCAGTCGGCCCCGATCTGGGACGGGGGGACGCCCCACACCTTCTCGCTGTAGGTCTTGAAGAAGTGCTCGTAGAGGCGCCAGCCGTAGTTGGACACCACGTAGCCCTCGAGCGTGGACTGGTCCTTGGGCGGGCGCAGGCGCACCCAGAGGAACGACAGCCCGCACCGCACCGCCTCGACCGGGCCCAGGTTGCGCAGGGCGTTGGTCAGCTTGATGGGGTAGTCGTAGAACTTGCCCTCGTAGTAGATGCGGCTGGAGCGGGGGCGGAGGAGGAACTCGTCGTCGTCGAGGATCTCGTGCCAGAAGTCGTCGACGCGCGAGACCTTGGTGAAGAAGCGGTGACCGCCGATGTCGAAGCGCCACCGGTCGCGTTGCACGGTGCGGCTGATGCCGCCGACGATGTCGTCGGCCTCGAGCACCGTGCTGGTGACCCCGGCCTTGTTGAGCTCCTGGGCCGCGGTGAGGCCCGCGGGGCCGGCGCCGATGACGACGATGCTGCCGGCGCGGCCGGCGGCCGAGGGTGCGGCCTGGGTGGTCTCGGGCTCGCTCACGTATCGCTCTCCCTCAGCGCTGCGGACGTGACCCGCCACTCTACCGAACCCGGCGCTCGTGGCTGCCAGTCGCTGGTGACCGACGACAACTGGCGCCGCCGGCAGATGCCGGTGAGGGGCCCACGCGTTGCTACAGTCCGCCCCTCATGCGGACCACCATCGACGAGGGGATCGACGAGGGTTCCACGAGATCCGGGGCGGAACGAGCGACCCGACTTCCGGCCTGGGCCGGGACGGTCGCGGTGGTGGCCGTCGTGGTGGTCGGCATCGCGCTGCGGTTCGTCCAGCGCTCGCCCTTGTGGCTCGACGAGGCCCTCAGCGTCAACATCGCCCAGCTGCCGGTGGGCGACCTGTTCGAGGCCTTGCGCCACGACGGGCACCCGCCCTTCTACTACCTGCTGCTCCACTACTGGATGGAGGTCGTGGGCGACGGCGACGTGGCCGTGCGCGCCCTGTCCGGCGTGTTCGCGGTGGGCTCGCTGCCGTTGGTGTGGGTGGCCGGGCGCCGGCTGGCCGGCACCGACGGCGCTCGCTGGGCGCTGGTCGTGGCGGCGCTGTCGCCGTACTGGGTCCGCTACGCCACCGAGACCCGCATGTACTCGCTCGTCATGCTGCTGGTGCTGGCCGGCTACCTGCTGCTGGTCGACGCCCTCGAGCGTCCGGCGTGGCCGCGCCTCGCCGGCGTCGCCGCGGTGTCGGGCCTGCTGCTGCTGACCCACTACTGGGCGATCTACCTGCTCGTGACGGTCGGGGCGCTGCTGCTGCTGCGTGCGTGGCACCATCCGGGAGACCGCGCCACGACCGTCCGGGTCATCGTCGCGGTGGGGGCCGGGGGCCTGCTGTTCCTGCCGTGGCTCGGTGGGTTCCTCTACCAGGCCGCCAACACGGGCACGCCCTGGGCGGGACCGATGCGCCCCGGTGCCATCGTCGAGGCGGTCCTCACCGACCTGGGCGGGGGCACCACCCTCGCCGAGGCGATGCTCTACGGCCTGGTGACCGCGGCGCTCATCGCGCTGGCGCTCCTCACCGCGCGGTCCGGCGGGCACGAGATCGTCCTCGACCTGCGCACCGTGCCGGCGGTCCGGCGTGAGGCGCTCGTGGTCGCCGGCACGCTCGCGGTCGGCTGCGTGGCCAGCTACGCCACGTC
>JAFGPU010000305.1 GCA_016936035.1 Acidimicrobiales bacterium | reverse complement strand
GCCCACGCGCGGCGGGAGAGTCGCGTGACCGCAGCCCAGGCGCGGCGGCTGGCGGGCACGGCGGCGGCCCAGGCGCGCCGGGTGTGGCGGGCGGTGGCTGCGGCGGTGGTGTGGGCGGTGCGGCGGGTCGCGGCCCAGGCGCGGCGGGCGGTACGGGCGAGGGTTGCCCACGCGCGGCGGGAGAGTCGCGTGACCGCAGCCCAGGCGCGTCTGCTGAGAGGGACGATGACGGCCCAGGCGTGCTGGGCGTAGGCGGCTGTCGCTGCCGCCGCAGTGCGTGCGACGGCGGCCGAGCGGGCCCACGCACGCTCGGCGACCGGGCCGGCGCGACGAGCGGCCGCTCGCGCCGCCCGGCCAGCACGCATCGTGGCTCGGCGTGCTGACGCAGCGGCGGTGAGCGCCAGCTGGCGGACGCGCGCCCAGACCGTGTCGGGCCCCGAACCGTCGGGTCGACCCGCGCCGTCCGAGGCGCCGCCCGCGGCGCTGCCGGACACCTCGGGAGCAGCCCCGCTGCGGTAATCGGCCTCGCCCGTGGCAGGCTGGTCGGGCGCGTGCGTAGCCGCCCCGGCCAGGATCACCAAGGCACACGCACCCGCCACCACCACCACGACGAGTATGAAAGGGATCACGCCGTCACGGATGGTAACGCCCACCGGTCCAGATGCCCACGGCGCCGAGGCGATCCCGCCTGAGGCCGCCGGCGACGGCGTGGCGCGCCCCGAGCCCACCGCGCCGACCGCGCGCGCTGGCGCGCGCACGACGAACGGGAGCGACGCGGGCGGTGGCCCCGCACCTGTTCCCGTCCCGGTTCCTCAGCACCCCACCCGCGGCCCCGCACGGCGGATCGTCGCCGGCATCGCCGTCTTCCTGCTGGTGGCGTTCGTCATCGGTGCGGCGTTCATCCCGCTGCCGTACTACCTGTTCAAGCCGGGTTCGGTGCGCGACACCGAGCCGCTCATCGCCGTCGAGGGCACCGACGTCTACCCGTCTGACGGGTCGATCGGCTACACGACCGTGTCGCTCCGGCAGGCGACGTTGCTCGGGCTCGGCCAGGCGTGGATCGACGACGACATCGACGTGGTCGACCGCGAACGGGTCCTGGGCGACCGCGACGTCGACACCAATCGGCAGATCAACCTGCAGATGATGAGCGACTCCAAGCAGATCGCCACACAGGTGGCTCTCGAGCGCCTCGGCTACGAGGTCGACACCACGGTGGGTCAGCTCGTGGTCGAGGTCGTCGAGGGGTCGCCGGCCGAGGGCGAGATCGAGGTGGGCGATGTCATCACGGCGATCGACGGCGAGACGTTCGACGACGCGGGCGACCTGCGCCGCCTGCTGGCCGACGACCCGCCGGGCGACACCGTCACGGCGACCGTCCAGACGTCGACAGGTGGTGACGGCCGGGACGTCGAGCTGGCCCTGGCGCCGTCGCCCGACGACCCGGATCGGGGCGTCATGGGGGTGGCGGTCAGGGAGGTGGTGCTCGACTACGACTTCCCGGTCGACATCGAGATCGACACCGGCGATGTCGGCGGGCCGTCGGCCGGGCTGGCGTTCACCCTGGCCATCATCGACGACCTGACGCCCGGCGAGTTGACGGGCGGCACCGACGTGGCGGTCACGGGCACCATCTCCAGCGATGGCACCGTCGGGCCGGTGGGGGGCACCGGCCAGAAGGCGGCTGCGGTGCGCGAGGCCGGCATGTCCCTGTTCCTGGTGCCGGCCGACGACTACGAGGACGCGGTCGACCGTGCGGGCGACGACCTCGAGGTGGTGGCGGTGGAGAACATCGACGAGGCGCTCGAGGCGCTGCGCCAGCGGGGCGGCAACGTCGACGACCTGCCGTCGATCGGCGAGTCCGCTGCTGCTCCGGCGGCCTGAGGCGGCGCCCGCCGCCGGACGGGCACGCTGTCCCGGTGGGTGATCGGTCGAGGTCCGAGGGTGCCGGAACGTTCGACGGGCCACGTCCTGCTGGCGTTTTGGCCACGCAGCGAGGTCGGACGATCGACCCTCGGCGCGGACGGGCGCAGGGTCATACCATGCAGAACCATGTCGCCCGAGCCGTCCCTCGATGCGACGGGCATCGCCCGCCGGCAGTTCTCGACCGCCCGCAAGGGCTACGACCCGGCGGAGGTCCGTGGCTTCCTGCACGAGCTGTCCGACCTCGTGGCGCAGCTGCAGCGAGGTCAGGCGCACGAGCGCGAACGGGCTGAACGGGCCGAGTCCCGGGCGGAGCTCGCCGAGCGGCTCGACGAGCACCGCCTGGTCGAGCTGCTCGGCGAGGAGACCGCCCGGGTGCTCGATGCCGCCCGCGACGCGGCGGGCGGCATCCGCTCCAAGGCCGAGGAGTCGGCCGCGCGGATGGTGCGCGAGGCCCAGGTCGAGGCCCATGCGATCACCGAGCGCGCCGAGGCCGAGGCGTCGGCGCGCCGCACCGAGATCCTGGCCGAGGCCGACGCGCTGCGTCGCGAGGCCGAGGCCGAGGTCGAGCGCCGCCGAGCTGAGGGCCAGGTGATCGTCGACGACATGCGGCGCGAGGCGGAGCTCGAGCGCGAGCGCATGCTGTCCGACGGCGAGCGCGCCCGGGCCGAGGCCGAAGCCGGTGCCGAGCAGATCCGGGCGTCGGCGCGCGAGCAGGGCCGCCGGCTGGTGGGCGAGGCCCAGGCGGTGCGCGAGCGCATCCTGACCGACCTGGCTCGCCGGCGCCGCACCGCCCGCGAGCAGCTCGAGCGGTTGAACGGCGCCCGTGAGCGCCTGCTCGCCGCCTACGAGGTCGTCAGGCGGACGGTCGACGAGGCCACGACCGAGCTGACCGTGGCGCTGCCCGAGGCCAAGGCGGCCAGCGAGATGGCCCGGCGCCGGGTGGTGGACGAGCCCGAGGAGACGGTGGAGGTGGTCGAGGCCGAGCTGTCCGTGGCGCGCATGTCGGGCATGGTCGACGACCTCGCGGCGGCTGCGGTGTCCGACGACGAGCTCGATGCCATGCTGCGCGAGGTGGCCGAAGAGGAAGCGGCGGCCGCCCACGACGGCCCGGGCGAGCCCGAGGCCGCCGAGCAGGAGGCGGCCCACGACGCCCCGGGCGGGCCCGAGACCGCTCCCTCCGCGCCCGCTCCGGCCGAGTCCGAGACCGTTGCGTCCGGGGTCGCGGACCGGGCCGAGGACGAGACCGCCGAGCCCGCGACGACCGCCTCGCGGTCCGGGGCCGCGCCGGCCGAGTCCGAGACGGCCGCCTCCGACGCCGCGGCCCGGTCTGCGTCCGCTCCCGCCGAGCCCGGGACGGGGGCCGAGCCCACGGCCCATCCCGAGCCGGGGCCCGGGCGTCCGCCGTCGCCGCCTGCCTCGGAGGGCGACAAGTGGGGCATCCGGCTGCCCCGGCCCCGATCGGGCAGCGGATCGCGTGGGGTGTCCCCGACGGCGGTGCCCCGGCAGGCCCCGCCCCCGGTGCCCGCACCCGCCTCGGCGTCGGTGTCCTCGTCGGACGTCCCGGGTGACGAGCCCGCCACCGGCACGGACGACGAGGGCGAGACCGGACCGTACGTCGACGAGCTGTTCGCCCGCATCCGCTCGGACCGCCCGAGGGACGGCGGCCCGCCCCACGGCTCCGGCGTGCCCCACGAGGGCGACGATGCACCGGGCACCGCCCCCTCCGCGGGCGCCGCCCCCGCCCCGGTCGGCGGCGACAGCCGTGACACCGGCGCAGCGACCGGCGCCGGCGCCGTCGCGGTGGCGGTGCGGGCCGAGGTCGCCCGCGGTGCGGCGCCCGACGCCACCCCCGACGGCGCGCCGGCGCCGGGCGCCGAGGCAGCCGAGCCCGAGCCCGAAACGAGGGACGGCGAGCCCGCAGAGCCCGTCGACCCGGCCACCCGCATCCTGCGGGAGCGCGACCAGGTCCTGGTCGCGGTCGACCGGAGCCTCGGCCGCAGGCTCAAGCGTGCGCTCGCCGACGAGCAGAACGAGGTGCTCGACCGGCTGCGACGCGGCGGCGACGTGGGCTTCACCGACGCGCTGCCCGCCGCCGACGAGCACATCGACCGCTACGCCATCGCCGCGACCCCCGAGCTCGATGCCGCAGCGCGGCACGGCGCGGCGCTCGGCGGCGTCGACACGGCCCCCTCGTGCGACGAGCTGGCCGCCACCTTGGCGCAGAGCCTGGTCGAGCCGCTCCGGGCCCGCGTCGAGCTGGCGTTCCACGACTGCGACGGCGACCTCGACGAGGTCACCGAGGTGTTGCGCGGCCTGTACCGCGAGTGGAAGGCCAACCACATCGGCAGCGCGGTGCAGCACTACGCGGCCGCCGCGTTCGCCGCCGGCGCCTACGGAGCGATCGCGGAGGGCGCCGAGCTGCGCTGGCTGGTCGACCGGACGTGCGAGGCGTGCCCCGACTGCGACGACAACGGGCTCGCCGGGGTGGTGCGCAAGGGCGACGTGTTCCCGACCGGCGACCGGTGCGCGCCCGCCCACCCCGACTGCCGCTGCCTGGTCGTGGCCGCACGCTCGCTCGACGGTTCCTGACGTCCAGCGGGGGCTCCTGCCGGCCCTCGGGCGGCGTCGCCGCGGATGCGGCGGCGCCCGGCGCGCCGGTGCTCCGGCCGGTCGGTAGGCTCGGCGGCCATGCGAGCCCCTGACGACCTGCCGCGCCGCCCACGTCGGTCGTCTCGCGGCAACCGCGGGCGCACCCTGCTCATCGTCGCGGTCGTCGCCGCGTTCCTGCTGCTGACGTCGTTGCGGGGCATCGCCCGCTTCTACACCGACTACCTCTGGTACGACTCGCTCGACCAGACGGGCGTGTGGCGAGGCGTGCTCGGCGCCAAGGTCGTCCTGGCGCTGCTCTTCATCCTGCTGTTCTTCGCCCTCGCCTGGTCGAACCTGTTCATCGCCGACCGGGTCGCCCCGCCGTACCGGCTGTCGGGGCCCGAGGACGAGCTGCTCGAGCGCTACCACGACCTCGTGGCCGAGCGCACCGGCTGGGTGCGGGCCGTCGTCGCCGGCGTGCTGGCCCTCATCGCCGGGTCCGGCGTCTCGGCCGAGTGGAACTCGTGGCTGCTGTTCACCAACGGCGGCGACTTCGGCGTCACCGACGCCCAGTTCGGACGCGACGTGGGCTTCTACGTGTTCCAGCTGCCGTTCCTGTCGTTCGTGGTCGACTGGCTGTTCGCGGCGCTGCTCATCGTCCTCATCATCACGACGGTCGCGCACTACCTGAACGGCGGCATCCGGGTGCAGCCGCCCTCGCCGCGGGTCACGCCCCAGGTCAAGGCCCACCTCTCGGTGCTGCTGGCCGTGCTGGCGCTCGTCAAGGCCGCCGACTACTGGCTGCAGCGCTTCGAGCTCACCGGGTCGAGCCGAGGCGTCGTCGACGGGGCCACCTACACCGACGTGCACGCCCAGCTGCCGGCGCTCAACCTGCTGGTGCTCATCTCGCTGGCCGCGGCGCTGCTGTTCGTGGCCAACATCTTCCGGCGCGGGTGGACCCTGCCGGTGCTGGCCGTCGGCCTGTGGGTGTTCGTGGCGGTGGTCGTCGGCGGCATCTACCCGCAGTACGTGCAGAGCTTCCAGGTGCGCCCCAACGAGCTGGCCAAGGAGCGCCCCTACATCGAGCGCAACATCGAGGCCACGCGCGAGGCCCTCGACATGCGTGATGTGAGCGTGCAGCGGTTCACGCCGGCCACCGATATCGACGACGTCAGCCTGGCCGGCGCCGAGCCGACCATCCGCAACATCCGCCTGTGGGACCCGTCGCCGAGCCTCAGCGGCCAGACGTTCGAGCAGCTCCAGCGCATCCGCAACTACTACGAGATCAACGACATCGACGTCGACCGGTACGAGATCGACGGCGAGATGGCCCAGGTCAACATCGGCGCCCGCGCCATCAACCCCGACGGCGTGCCCGGCGACTCGTGGGAGGCCACCCACCTGGCCTACACGCACGGCTACGGCGTGGTGCTGGCGCCGTCCAACGCGTCACAGGGCACCGCGCCCGAGTTCCTGGTGGGCAGCGTGCCGCCCGAGATCTCCGACCGCATCACCGAGCCGGGCTTCGAGCTCGAGCAGCCCGGCATCTACTTCGGCGAGGACCTCGACGGCTACGTCGTGGTGGGCACCGGCCGCGACGAGATCGACTACCAGGACGAGGAAGAGACCCAGACGACCACCTACGACGGCGAGGACGGCGTCGGCGCGGGGTCGCTGCTGCGGCGCACGGCCTTCGCCCTGCGCTTCGGCGACATCAACCCGCTGATCTCCGACTACATGACCGACAGCTCGAAGTTCATCTTCCAGCGCGACGTCGTCAGCCGGGTGCGGTCCCTGGCCCCGTTCCTCGACGCGGACGCCGACCCCTACCCGGTGGTGGTCGACGGCCGGGTCACGTGGGTGGTCGACCTGTACACGACGACCTCGCGCTACCCG
>JAFGPU010000304.1 GCA_016936035.1 Acidimicrobiales bacterium | reverse complement strand
GAAGTCGACCACCCACCCGCCGTCTGGCTGCTGGTCGCCGTCGAGGCGGTCGAGATCGGCGGCGATGACCTCCGGGGAGAACAGCCGGCGCACCGGGCGGTCCGGCACCGGCGCCACATCCAGCGGGCGGAGGGTCTCGCCCTCGGCGCCCCCCTCAACGGGCAACGCCCCGTCCGGGGGCAGGAACGCCGCCAGCCGGTCGAGCAGGCCGCCCGCCTCGGGGACCGTGGCGGTGGCGGCGTCCAGGAACTGCAGGGCGAACAGCAGCTCGTAGGCATGGGGGCGGGCGTCCATCGCCCGCACGGCATCGAGGCACCAGGCCGTCGCCCGGTCGAGCCACGGGTGGCGGGCGACGTCCGGGTCGTGCCGGGCGACGAGGTGGGCTCGCGCTGCGACCTGCGCGGTCATCTGTAACGACGACGTCGTGGGGTCGCCCGCCGCCCACCACGGGGCGCACCCGGTGGGATCGTTGATCGGCAGCACGAACGGGAGGCCGCCATCCGCCAGCGTGTGCCGGTCGAGCCAGTCGAACACCTCGGCGGCCCGGGGTGACGCCACCGGGCCCACCTCCGCGAGCACCTCGAGCGCGTGCATCGCCGCTGCCGGCTGGCTCTCGGCCGCCCGCAGGTCTGGCTCGAGCCCCCAGCCGTAGCCGCCGTCGGGGTTGCGGTGGGCGTCGAGGGCGGCGAGCACGCCATCGGGGCTGACGGCGTCGTCCCTGTCGCCGTCGTTGCCGTCGTCGGGTGCGTAGGGGCCGAGGGCGAGGTCGAGCCGGCGGCGGTCGAGGAGGCGGGCATGCGTCGCGGTGAACGCCACCGCGGCGGTCAGGTCGAACGTCATGCGGATGCCAGCTCGACGTACTCGGCACGGGGCACGGCCCGAGCCTACGGCCGCGATCCGCTGTCAGCCTGCTGTGTCGGCAGAGCTCGCCCGGTCGACGATCCACGCGGTGACGGCTCGGGCCACCTGCGCGGTGGCCCCGGCGAGGAAGTGGTCGGCCATGGGCACCGGCTCGACGGTCACGTCGGGCCAGCCCTGCGTGGCCCTGCCGACCCAGTGGGGTGGCGCGAACTGGTCGTGGGCCGGCGTCATGACCAGGACCGGTCGCGGGTCGCCGCTCGCGGGCCGGGCGGGGCCCGAGAACCGGAACGGGGGAGCGACGAGGGCCCAGCCGGCATGGCGGTCGTCGCCGACCGCGAGCGCCACGTCGGCGCCGAAGGAGTAGCCGACGAGGAACAGCGGTACGGCGCGGTCGACCTCGGTGGCCAGCCGGTGCAGCGCCGCCACCACGTCGGCCCGCTCGGCCACACCCTCGCCGGACGCCGCCCGGGGCTGGCCCCGCCGGAAGTCGAAGCGCAACGTCGCCAGCCCCGCGGCGCCCATCGCCCGGTGCAGCGCGTCGATCACGACGTTGTGCCGGTCGCCGCCGTGCGCCGGGTGCGGGTGGCACAGCACGGCGCCGGCCGGCGCGCCCGCAGGCACGCCGAGGTCGCCGGCGAGGGTCTCCCCGTCGGCGGTGAGCAACGAGATCTCGTCGGTCGAGTCGTGCCTCACGGAGGGGGGACGGTAGCGTCGAAGGGTGCCCGAGCCCGCAACGACCGCAGCCGAGAACGGTCGCCGGTCCGGCGACAAGCTGGCCATCAAGATGCTCAACGACCGCGTGCTGGTGCGGCTCGACAACGTCGACGGCGAGCGCACCTCGTCCGGTGGCATCCTCATCCCGGCCACCGCGCAGATCTCCAAGCGGCTGGCGTGGGCCGAGGTGGTGGCCGTGGGGCCCAACGTCCGTGCCATGCAGGTGGGCGACCACGTGCTGTTCAACCCCGAGGACCGGTACGAGGTCGAGGTGCGGGGCGACGACTACATCATCCTGCGCGAGCGCGACGTGCACGCCGTGGCGGCCAGCCGCCTGGGCGAGGCGTCCACCGGCCTGTACCTCTGACGGTCGGTTCGTGCGGCGCCCTCCCGGGCCGCCGGCGGGTGCGTGGGTACTGATTCGGGCGGCGCGGAGGTCGGCCGTAGCATGGCGGGGTGCCGGACTCGACCCCACCTCCCGCCAACTCGCGTGCCGACCTCGCCACGCCCATCCACGCGACCGACGACCAGCTCGCCCAGGTGACGTACGACGACGCCGGGCTCGTGCCGGCGATCGTGCAGGACGAGTCCGACGGCCAGGTGCTGATGATGGCCTGGATGAACGCCGAGACCTTGCGGCTCACCCTGGCCGAGGGGCGGACGGTGTTCTGGAGTCGCAGCCGGCAGGAGGTGTGGCGCAAGGGCGACACGTCCGGCGAGGTCCAGTACCTGCGCGCCGCCTACTACGACTGCGACGGCGACACTCTCCTGTTCGTCGTGGACCAGCAGGGCGGCGGTGCGTGCCACACGGGCAACCGGTCGTGCTTCTTCCGGGCGTTCGGCCCCGGCGAGGCCGCCGGTCCCCGCGCTGCCACCGGCACCGGCGGCGCTGCGCCCACCGGCGGCGCGTGACGGGCGCGCGGCAGTGATCAGCCCCACCCTCGACGAGTTCCACGCCCTGGCGCGCACCCACACGGTCATCCCCGTGTGGCGCGAGCTGCTGGCCGACCTCACCACGCCCGTCGCCGCGTTCACCCGGCTGGTCGGCGACGGCACCGGGTTCCTGCTCGAGTCGGTCGAGCACGGCGAGGCCCGGTGGAGCCGGTGGTCGTTCGTCGGGCGCAACCCGCTCGCCACGCTCACCGCACGGGGCACCGACGTCGAGATCACCGGCAGCGTCCCCGCCACCGTGCCTCGCGACCAGGGCATCCTGGCCGCGCTCGAGGCGCTGCTCGCCGAGTGGCACGCCCCGTCGCTGCCCGATCTCCCCCCGCTGCACGGGGGCGTGCTGGGCTACCTCGGCTACGACGTGGTCCGCGAGGTCGAGCACCTGCCCGACGTGCCGAAGGACGACCAGGGCCACGCCGACGCCGTCGTGTCGGTGATCGGCCAGCTGGCGGCGTACGACCACTGGCGCCAGCGGGTCGTGCTGATCGAGAACGTCGTGGCCCCACCGGGCGCCGGCGAGGACGAGCTCGACGAGCTCTACCGCTCTGCGGTCGCGCGCCTGGACGAGTTGGCCACCGACGGGGCCCGTCCCGTCGACGAGATCCTGGTCGAGCCACCCGGTCGCGACGAGGTGCTGCCAGAGGTGCGCTCGACGATGGGCAGCGACCTGTACGGGCGCGCGGTCGAGGTGGCCCGCGAGCACATCCTGGCCGGCGACATCTTCCAGGTGGTGCTGTCGCAGCGGTTCGACTTCGACCTCGACGCCGAGCCGTTCGACGTCTACCGGGTGCTGCGCCAGGTCAACCCGAGCCCCTACATGTACTTCGTGCGCCAGCCGGGCCTCACCCTGGTGGGCGCGTCACCCGAGCCGATGGTGCGGGTGGTCGACGGCCGGGTGATCTCACGTCCCATCGCCGGCACCCGCCGGCGGGGGGCGACCGACGACGAGGACGCCCGCCTGGCCGGCGAGCTGCGCGAGCACCCGAAGGAGATCGCTGAGCACGTCATGCTCGTCGACCTCGCCCGCAACGACGTGGGCCGGGTGGTGCGGTTCGGCACCGAGCAGGTCGAGGAGTACCTCACGCTCGAGCGCTACAGCCACGTCATGCACCTGACGTCGCAGGTGGCCGGCGACCTGGCCGAGGGGCGCACGGCCATCGACGTGCTGCGGGCCACGCTGCCGGCCGGCACCGTCTCGGGGGCGCCCAAGGTGCGGGCGATGCAGATCATCGACGAGCTCGAGCCCACGAAGCGGGGGCCGTACGCCGGGGTGGTCGGTTACCTCGACTTCTCCGGCAACATCGACACGGCCATCGCCATCCGCACGATGGTGGTCGACGACGACGGTCGCGCATCGGTGCAGGCGGGGGCCGGCATCGTGGCCGACTCGGTGCCCGAGCACGAGGACCTCGAGTGCCGCAACAAGGCCCGGGCGCTGCTGGCCGCCGTCCCCGCCGCGCGCCGCATGACGGCCGACCGGCGCGCGCGCCGCTGACCGGTCCGAGCGCCATGCAACCGACCGTCGCGCCCGCGCCTGACCGGCCGGACCGTTCGTCGGAACTCGTCGCGTTGCGGCCGCCCACGACGGTGTGGGACCGCGGTCAGGTGGCCGGCGGGGCCTCCTCGTAGGTCCAGTCGGGTCGCTTGAGGGCTTGGCGCTCGTCGACGGTGGCGACGCCGCCCTCGAGGTCGACCAGCTTGGGCACCGCGAAGCCCCGCCGGGGCAGCGGCGCCCCGTCGAGGGCGAGGTTCACCTCGTCCGCGAACGCGGTCATGATGCTGCCGACGACCCGCTGCTCCTGCACCGGCAGGTAGCACCGGTTGCCGTCGGTGACGGTGCGCAGCCGGTAGGCGATCGTCTCGACGTCCTCGGGTGTGGCCGTCCCGGTCGCGAGCCGGTCGAGCCCGTCGGTGACGGCGCCGCACCCCAGCTTGCAGGCGGGGCACTGGCCGCACGACTCGACGTACAGGAAGCGCGAGAGCGCCTGGGCCACCTCGATCATCGAGGCGGTGTCGTCGAGCACCAGGAACCCGGCGGCCCCCATACCGGCGCCGATCGCCTCCAGCCCCTCGTAGCTGCACGGCGTGTCGAGCTGGTCGGCGGTGAT
>JAFGPU010000303.1 GCA_016936035.1 Acidimicrobiales bacterium | reverse complement strand
TCGGTCGTGTCGGCCTGCACCACGTGCGTGAGCCCGTCGGCGAGATCCTGGACCCGCCGGGCGTCGGCGTCGACCCCCAGCACCTCGGAGCCGAGGCCTTCCAGCTCGCCCGCCAGGGCGCTGCCGAAGCGGCCGAGGCCGATCACCATCACCTGGGCGCGCGTGCGGGCAGCCTGACCGGGACGGCCGGCCTGGCCCGGGAGGAGACGAGCTCGTCGCGTTCGTCGCTCAACCAACGATCGGCCTTTCTTCGGGGTGGCGGTAGGCGCGGTCGTGCTCCCGGAGAGCGAGCGCCGCGAACAGGGTGACCGGGCCGACCCGGCCGAGGATCATCAGGCCCACCATGATCAGCTGCGACGTCGCCGACAGCAACGGCGTGGCCCCCACGGACAGGCCCACGGTGCCGAGCGCCGAGACGGCCTCGAACAGCAGGTCCGACCGCGGCAGCGGGCTGGTGGCCAGCAGCAGCATCGTCGCGGCCACGACGACGCCCACCGCCAGCAGGGCCACGGTGAGGGCCTGGCGCTGGGCGGCGTCCGGGACACGACGCCGGAAGACGACGACGTCCGGGTCGCCGCGCACCTCGGCCCACATGACGAAGCCCAGCAGCGCGAACGTCGTGACCTTGATGCCCCCGGCGGTCGACGCACTGCCTCCGCCGATGAACATCAGCACCTCGGTGAGCAGCCGCGAGGGCTCGCGCATCCCCGCGACGTCGAGGGCGTTGAAGCCCGCCGTGCGGGGGGTGACGCTCTGGAACACGGCGTTCGTGACCGAGTCGACCAGCGACAGCTCGCCCAGCGTCGCCGGGTTCGTCCACTCGAACCACCCGTAGAGGGCGGCGCCGACGACGAGCAGGACGACGGTGGTGGCCAGCGTCAACCGTGCGTGCAGGTTCCAGCGCGACGGCTGCCGGGGTCGGCGCGCGATCTCGAGCCACACGGGATAGCCGAGGCCGCCCATCACCACCGTGGCGGCGACCACCATCAGCAGCAGCGGGTCCTGCGCGTAGCCGACGAGGCTGTCGGAGAACACGGAGAACCCCGCGTTGTTGAACGCCGAGACCGCGTGGAAGGCGCCGAGGTAGGCGGCCCGCCCGAGCGGCTCGCCGTGCGCCAGCCAGAAGCGCAGGGCGAGCACGGCGGCGACCGCGGCCTCGACGGCCAGGCTCAGACGGGCGACGCCGACGACCAGGCGGCGCACGTCACCGAGGTCGAGCGTCCCCGCCTCCGACGCGGTGACCAGCCGCTGGCGCAGGCTCATCCGCCGCACGAGGACGAAGGCGATCAGCGACGAGAGCGTCATGATCCCGAACCCCCCGACCTGGATGAGCGCCAGGATCACCCCCTGGCCGAAGCCGGTCCAGTGGGTGCCGGTGTCGACGACGACGAGGCCCGTGACGCACACCGCCGAGGTGGCCGTGAACAGCGCGGTGAGGAACGAGGTGCTGCCCGGGTCGGACGACGACAGGGGCAGCCACAGCAGGACCGCACCGCCCAGGCTGGCCACGACGAAGGCGGCCACCACGTACTGCGCCGGATGGCGGAAGCTCAGCGCCTTCCGGCGAGCGGATCTGGGCACCCCGCCACGCTAGGCAATCGCTGCGACCACCCCGCGCCACCGCGGCGGCTCGGGTGCCCCGCCCGATCACGGCGCGGGCACCGCCGGGCGCCGGACGGGAGCCCTCGTCCGCACGGTACCGTCGCCCGTCATGACCTCGCCCCTCGCGTCCTCGTCGCCTGATCCCGCCGCGCTCGTGGACCTCGCCACCGAGGCGGCCGGGCAGGCCGTGGACCTGCTGGCGGCGGGTCTCGACCGGGCCCGGGTCACGGTCGCGACCAAGGCGACGCCGACCGACATGGTCAGCGAGCTCGACCGGGCCTCCGAGCAGCTCATCGTCGAGGCGCTGCTCGCGGCGCGACCCGGCGACGGCATCGTCGCCGAGGAGGGCAGCGCGGTCACAGGATCGAGCGGCCTGCGCTGGGTCGTCGACCCGCTCGACGGCACCACGAACTACCTCTACGGCCACCCCGGGTGGGCCGTGTCGATCGCCGCCGAGGACGCGGAGGGCATCGTGGCCGGCGTGGTGGCCGACGGGACCCGGGCCGAGGTGTTCACCGCCACGCGCGGCGGCGGTGCCCGGCGTGACGGCGTGCCGATCGCCTGCTCGCAGCGCGCCGAGCTCTCGACGGCGCTGGTCGGCACGGGCTTCGGGTACGACCCGGCTCGACGGCGGGCGCAGGGCGAGGTCGTCGCCGGCCTGCTGCCACACGTGCGCGACATCCGGCGCATGGGCGCCGCAGCGATCGACCTGTGCTCGGTGGCGTGCGGGCGCCTCGACGCCTACTACGAGCGGGGGCTCGAGTGGTGGGACCTCGCGGCCGGCGGTCTGATCGCCGCCGAGGCCGGGGCGGTCGTGTCGTCGCTCGACGGGGGACCCCTCGTCTCGGGTACCGCCGGCGCGGTCGCCGCCGCTCCCTCGATCGCCGCCCCGCTCCGTGGCCTTCTCGACTCTCTTGGTGCACAAGATGTGCCGTGAATCACTGAGAAGCACAGTCGTCACCAGATCGCAACGCCTCTGCACCGCGCGATGACATGAACTGTCGGCACACTGGTCACCAATGTCCGCCGCCACCGCAGGGGTCCCGTCCGGCTCAGCCGCCACCGGCAGCGAGCCCGTCGCCGATCACCAGCAGCCCCGCATCGATGTCACCACCGAGGGCGACACCGTCGTGCTCGCCGTCGTCGCCCGCCTCGACGAGGCCGCCGGCGGGGCGCTGCTCGACGCCGCCACGGCAGCGCTCGACCACCGCCCGAGCCGCATCGACGTCGACCTGCGTGCCCTCGACTCGTTCACCGATGCCGGTGCCCGGGCGCTCGTCGGCTGCCGCGACCTCGGCGCCCGGCTGCCCGAGGGCTTGCACTACCGCACCGGGCGCGGCCCCGGCCGCGAGGCGCTCCTGGCGGCCTACACCGACGCGCCCGCCACGTTCACCGGCAGGTGAGGCGCCGAGCGCAGCGGTGCCGGCTGCACGCGCGCCGCTCGGATGAGGCACGATCATGAGCGTGGGTACACGCATATTGTCCGTCGAAGACGACGAGCGCATCCGCACCGCGGTGAAGCTGGCCCTGGAAGACGAGGGCTGGGCGGTCGAAGAGGCCGAGACCGGCGAGGCGGCGCTCGCCACCTTCCAACGCCAGCCGACTGACGTCGTCCTGATCGACATCATGCTGCCCGGCATCGACGGGTTCGACGTGTGCCGGTCCATCCGCCGGGTGTCCGACGTCCCCATCGTCATGGTCACGGCGCGGGCCGACACGCACGACGTGGTCGCCGGGCTCGAAGCCGGCGCCGACGACTACCTCACCAAGCCGTTCGCGCCCAAGGAGCTGTCGGCCCGCATCCGCGCCCTGCTGCGACGGGCCCGGAGCAGCGAGTCCGGCAGCACGCACCTGCGCTTCGGCGACCTCGAGATCATCCCCGACGAAGGCGTCGTACGCCGGGGTGGCGAGGAGATCCACCTCACGAAGACCGAGTTCCGCCTGCTGGTCGAACTGGCATCGAGCCCCGGGCGGGTGTTCAGCCGCGAGACCCTGCTCGAGCGGGTGTGGGGCTACGGGTACTTCGGCGACGGTCGCCTCGTCGACGTCCACGTGCGGCGACTGCGCACCAAGGTCGAGGCCGACGCCGCCAACCCCCGCCATGTCGTCACGGTGCGCGGCCTCGGCTACAAGCTCCAGGCCTGACAGGCCGCGCGGCGAGCGACGATGAGGCGCCTCCGACTGATCTCGCGCCTGCTCCCCCGCCTGGGGCTGCGGGCGCGGATCACCATCGCGTTCGCCGTGGGTGCCCTGCTCATGTCGGCGGTGCTCGCCGGAGCCACCCTCGGTCTCACACGGCAGAACCTGCTCGACCAGCGCGAGTCCTCGGCCACGGCTCGCACCTACCAGAACGCCCGCACCGCCGCCCTCCAGCTGCCCGGCCCGTCCGACGATCCCGCGCCCGCGTCGTCCGACCCCACGGACGTGCTCGCCTCGCTGCCGACGCCCTCTGGCTCCAACCCGGTGCTGCACGTCGGCGACCGCTGGTTCGCCCGGGCGCCGGAGTACGGCCAGGACACCCTCCCGCCCGGTCTCCGCGACACCGTCCTGGACGGCCAGCCGGCCCTGATGCGCTTCGACCACGAGGGGGCGACCCAGCTGGCCGTCGGCGTGCCGATCGACTCGATCGACGCCGCCTACTTCGAGATCGTCTCGCTCGGCGAGCTCGAGGACACCCTCGAGTCGATCAGCATCTCGCTGCTCGCCGCCGCCCTCATCACCACGCTCGCCGGTGCTGCCGTGGGATGGTGGGCCAGCCGCCGCGTGCTGCGGCCGCTCCGGGGCATCGGCGACGCCGCCCACGCCATCGCCACCGGCCACCTCGACACCCGGGTCGAGGCCAGCGACGACGCCGACCTCGCCACGCTCGCCGACTCCTTCAACGAGATGGCCGTGGCGCTCGAGGAGCGCATCCAGCGTGACGCCCGGTTCGCGTCCAACGTCAGCCACGAGCTGCGGTCGCCGCTCATGACGCTGGCCGCCTCCATCGAGGTCCTCGAGAACCAGCGTGACGACATGCCCGACCGGGCCCGCGCCGCACTCGACCTGATGGTCGCCGATATCGAACGGTTCCAGCAGCTCGTGGAGGACCTGCTCGAGATCTCCCGCTTCGACGCCGGCGTCATGCACCTCGACCTCGAGGAGGTGCGGGTGGACGAGCTCGTCCTCCAGGCCGTGACCAACTCGACCGATGTCGACGTCCCCGTCGACATCGACGCCGACCTCGCGGGCGTCGTGGTCCGGGCCGACAAGCGCCGCCTGTCGCGGGTCATCGCCAACCTGCTGGACAACGCGGCGAAGTACGGCGAGGGCGCCACGCGCGTCGAGCTGCGCCGGCGCGGCAACGCCGTGCAGATCGCGGTCGAGGACGACGGCCCCGGCGTGCCGCCCGAGGACGCCGAGGCCATCTTCTTCCGGTTCAACCGGGGGTCGTCGGCAGGCCGGCGGCGCGACATCGACGGGGTCGGCCTCGGCCTGTCCCTGGTCGCCGAGCACATCCGCCTGCACGGTGGCGCCGTGTGGGTGGAGGGTCGCTGCGACGGCGAGACCGGGGCCCGCTTCGTCATCGAGCTCCCTGCGGAGGCGGCACCGTGATCCGGGCGCGCATCGTTGCGCTGACGCTCCTCGTGGCCGCTCTGGCGGTGGGCTGCGGCATCCCCGCCGACGAGGAGCCCCGCGCCGTCTCCGACCAGACGGTGCCCGAGGAGCTCGCGCGGCCGACCGACCCGGTCGAGGAGGGGCGGTCGATGCGCGCCACGCTGTTCTTCACCCGCTACGTCGACGAGCGCAGCGGCGTCCTGGTCAGGACCGAGCGCGACGTCGCCACCGGGGGCGCCGGGTCGGCGCCCCCGACCCTCGTCCTCGAGGCACTGCTCGAGGGGGTCGTCGACGGCGGCGAGCAGGACGAGGGCATCGTGACGCGGATCCCCGCCAACACGGTGCTGGCCAATCCCCCCGAGCTGGACGGCGGCATCCTCACCATCGACCTCAGCGCCGCCATCCGCGGCGTGATGGGCGACGGCGCCAAGCTCGCGTACGGCCAGATGGTGTGCACCGCCACCGAGCTGGCCGAGGTCGAGGCCGTGCTGTTCACGGTCGAGGGCGACCCGGTGTGGCCGCCCACCGGCGACGGCGAGACGAGCGACGGCCCGCTGGCCTGCACCTCGTACGCGAACCTCCTCGAGCAACCCCTCGAGGGATGAGCCCGCGGTCCCCGGGCCGCGAAAACGCGCCCGTCAGGTGCGGATAGCCTCACGGGTCGCACCGGGAGCGGCCCGGCGCCGTCACCGCAGGACACCATGACGTACCACCTGGGCATCGATCTCGGAACGACCTACACGGCTGCGGCCGTGCACGAAGGCTCACGCCAGCGGGGGCCGGAGGTGGTCACCCTCGGGCAGCGGGGGCCCACCGTCCCGTCCGTGCTGTACCTGCAGCCGGACGGGGGGTTCGTCGCCGGCGACGCCGCCGAGCGCCACGCCGTCACCGACCCGCAGCGCATCGCCCGGCAGTTCAAGCGGCGGCTCGGCGACCCCACCCCCCTGCTGGTGGGCGGGGCCGGTGTGCCGGCCGAGGTCCTCACGGGCCACCTCCTGCGCTGGGTGGTCGAGACCGTCGTGGGGGCCCAGGGCGGGCGTCCGCCGGCCGCGGTGGTGCTCACCCATCCCGCCAACTGGGGGCCCTACAAGCGCGACCTGCTGGACAAGGCCGCCGAGGTCGCCGGCCTCACCTCCGTCACGCTGATCACCGAGCCGCAGGCGGCCGCCATCTCGTACTCGTCCCAGGAGCGGGTCGACGAGGGCGCCATCGTCGCCGTCTACGACCTGGGCGGGGGCACGTTCGACGCGGCCGTGCTGCGCAAGGATGCCGACGGGGGGTTCACCGCCCTCGGCTCACCCGAGGGCATCGAGCGGCTCGGCGGCATCGACGTGGACGCGGCACTGTTCGCCCACGTCACAGCCGCGATCGGTGAGGCCTACGAGACCCTCGATCCCGACGACCCCCAGGCACTGGCAGCCGTGTCCCGGCTGCGCCTGGACTGCACCCAGGCCAAGGAAGGCCTGTCGCTCGACAGCGAGATCCGCGTGCCGGTGCTGCTGCCCTCGGTGCAGACCGAGGTGCGCGTCACCCGCACCGAGCTGGAGGAGATGGTCCGGCCGACTCTGGCCGAGACGGTCACGGCGCTCGAGCGGGCCCTGCGTTCGGCGTCGTTGACGCCCGACATGGTCGACCACGTGCTGTTGGTGGGCGGGTCCTCGCGGATCCCGCTGGTGTCGCAGCTCGTGTCGTCGGGGTTGGGGCGGCCCGTCGCCGTCGACGCTCACCCCAAGCACGCCATCGCCCTCGGCGCGGCCATCGTCGCCGCCCGAGAGGCCGGCACGCTGCCAGCACCGGCCTCGTCCCTGCCGCCGCCACCGGCAGCCCCCTCGCCCGGCCCGACTGCCGCGCCACCGCCGCCACGGCCGGCCCCGCCCGGCGCCGCCGCGTCGCCACCGCCGCCGGCCGCACCCGGCTCTGATCCGGCGCAGAAGGCCCCTGGCACGCGGCCCCCCGCCGCGCCACCGCCGCCCGTCCCCCCGACCACACCGCCACCGCCGTCGGCGACGCCCCGGCCGGCACCGCCCCCGCCGGCATCTCGACCGGCCGCTCCGCCGACGGCTCCCCCGCCCCCGCCCCCGTCGCGGGCGCCAAGCGCCTACCGCGGCGGCGCGCTGCCACCGCGTCCCGGCTCGTCGGACGACCTGCCACCCGGCTACCTCACCGACGACGCCAGGGCGGCCCGCCGACGGTCCGAACGCCGCAGAAGGCGGCTCATGGTGGCCCTCGGCGGGCTCGCCGTCGTCGCCGCCCTCGTGGCCACCCTGGTCCTCACCGCCGATTCCAGCGCCGAGCAGACCGTCGCGGACGTCGAGGTGGGCGAGTGCTTCACCGGTGGCGCCAACGACCTCGAGGTCGTCGGCTGCGACGAGCCCCACCAGTTCGAGCTCATCGCCGTCGCCCCGCCCCCCGATCCGGCCGCCGACTTCCCCGGCGACGAGGCGGCGACGACCGACGGCGGCAACGCCTGCGCGCTCGCCATCCCCGACTACTACGGCGCGGCGGTCGAACAGTTCCTCGCCGACGGCTTCGAGATGGTGCCGATCGTCCCCACCGAGGCGCAGTGGCAGGACGGCGACACGGACACGTTCTGCCTGGCGGCCGACAGCGCTGGTGGCGCGCTCGACGAGTCGGTCAGGGGCAAGGGCGCCGACTGAGCCGGGATCAGCCGAAGAACACCTCGGCGACCTCGTAGATCTTCGGGTCGACCAGCTTGAGCTCGGCCGTCGACTCCTCGAGCGGGACGCGCACGATGTCTCCGGCCTGCAGGGCCACCATCGTGCCGAAGTCGCCGTCGTGCACGGCATCGATGGCGCTGATGCCGTACCGGGTGGCGAGCACCCGGTCGAACGCCGTCGGCGTGCCACCCCGCTGCACGTGTCCGAGCACGATGGCGCGGGTCTCGAAGCCGGTGCGCTCCTCGATGGCCTGCGCGAGCTGGTCACCGATGCCCCCGAGGCGCACGTGGCCGAACTCGTCGCGCTCGCCCGACTGCAGGGCGAGGGTGCCTTCCGCGGGCTGGGCCCCCTCGGCCACCACCACGATCGAGGCGTAGCGCCCGCGACTGTGGCGCTGGCGGATGAGCCCGCACACGTGGTCGATGTCGAACGGCCGCTCGGGGACGAGCACCACCGTGGCGCCACCGGCGATGGCCGACCAGGTGGCGATGTGCCCGGCGTGGCGGCCCATGACCTCGACGACCATCACGCGGTTGTGCGACTCGGCCGTGGTGTGCAGCCGATCGATGGCGTCGACGCACACCTGCACCGCCGTGTCGAAGCCGAAGGTGAGCTCGGTGGCGGAGAGGTCGTTGTCGATGGTCTTGGGCACCCCGACGACGGCGACGCCGTCGCTCGCCAGCCGGGACGCGACGCCCAGCGTGTCCTCGCCACCGATGGCGATGAGCGCGTCGATGCCGTTGTCGGCGAGTGCGGACTTCACCGCCTCGGGGCCGTGGTCGACCTTGTAGGGGTTGGTGCGCGACGACCCGATGACCGTCCCACCGCGGGGCAGCGTGCCGCGGAACGTCGCGATCGACAGGGGGACGACGTCGCCGTCGATCGCCCCCCGCCACCCGTCCTGGAACCCGACCAGCTCGTCGCCGTAGACGGTCTCGCCCTTGCGGACGACCGCCCGCATGACCGCGTTGAGGCCGGGACAGTCGCCACCGCCTGTGAGCATCGCCACTCTCATGCTCGCGACCCTACCGAGGGCCGGCCGGGTGCGGACCCGCATTCACGTGAACGTCGCGAGACGGGCGACGGCCGGCCGGTGGCGCACTAGCGTCGCTTCGATGTCCGTGGTGATCGCCATCGACGCGGGGACGACGGGGGTGCGCAGCTTCGCACTGCGCCCCGACGGCACGCCGGCCGGCTACGCGTACCGCGAGTTCCCGCAGCACTTCCCGTCCCCCGGCCTGGTGGAGCACGACCCGGACGACATCTGGGCGGCGACCGAGGCCACCCTGGCCGAGCTGGTGGGGCGGCTCGACGGCGAGGCGGTGGCGGCCGTCGGCATCACCAACCAGCGCGAGACGGCGGTCGTCTGGGACAGGCGCACGGGCCGGCCTCTGCACCGCGCGCTGGTGTGGCAGGACCGTCGCACCGCCGCCCGGTGCGACGAGCTGCGCGAGGCCGGCCACCTCGACCTCGTGCGCCGCACGACCGGGCTCGTGCTCGACCCGTACTTCTCGGCGACCAAGCTCGAGTGGCTGCTGACCCACGGCGGGGTCGACGCGGGGCCCGACCTGGCGTTCGGCACGGTCGACTCGTGGATCCTGTGGAACCTCACGGGTGGCGCGAGCGGCGGCGTGCACGCCACCGAGGCGTCCAACGCCAGTCGCACCATGCTCTTCGACATCTCGGCGCTCGCGTGGTCGTCCGAGCTGCTCGACCTGTTCGGGGTGCCCGAGAGCTGCCTCCCCGAGGTGCGCCCCTCGGGCGGGCTCTTCGGCCGCACCGTCCCGGGCACCCCCCTGCCGGCCGGCGTGCCCGTGGCCGGGGTGCTCGGCGACCAGCAGGCAGCGCTGTTCGGACAGGCGTGCCTCGAGCCGGGCCTGACGAAGAACACCTACGGCACCGGAAGCTTCGTGCTGATGAACGTGGGCGACCGCTGCCCCGACCCGGCGCCCGGCCTGCTCACGACCGTGGCGTGGACGGGCCTCGACACCGGAGCCGGGTCGCATCCGGTGACCGGGTCGGCGACGGTGGCCACCTACGCCCTCGAGGGCTCGATCTTCGCGACCGGCGCTGCGGTGCAGTGGCTGCGGGACGGGCTGGGGGTCATCGGCTCGAGCGCCGAGATGGGACCCCTGGCCGAGTCGTGCGCCGACACCGAGGGCGTGTACATGGTGCCGGCGTTCACCGGCCTGGGCAGCCCCTGGTGGGACCCCTACGCTCGGGGCACCGTCGTCGGCATCACCCGGGGCACCACCGCCGCGCACCTGGCGCGCGCCGCGGTCGAGGCGATGGCCTTCCAGACCCGCGACGTCGTCGAGGCCATGGCGAGCGCCAGCGGCCAGACGATCGCCGAGCTGCGGATCGACGGCGGTGCCTCGGTCATGGACCTGCTCGTGCAGGTGCAGGCCGATCAGCTGCAGGTGCCGGTGGCACGTCCCGTCCTCCAGGAGACGACCGCCGTGGGCGCCGCCTACCTGGCCGGGCTGTCCGAAGGCGTGTGGGGCTCGGTCGACGACGTCGCCTCCCGGTGGCGTCTCGAGCGCCGGTGCGAGCCTGCCGCCACGCGCGCGGAGGTCGACGCACGCCATGGGCGGTGGCGCCAGGCGGTGGAGCGGTCCCGGGGATGGGCGCTCGACCGCTGACCGCAGGACCCGACCCGGGCCCGCCGGGAGCGACCGACCATCCCGCCGCGACCGGTACGGCCGGCCCCCGCAGGGGCCGGCCGCCGGCGCATCGGAGGCGAGGCGACGGAGCGGAGGGGACGCTCCGGGCCCGCCGCCCGACGATCTCGACAGAGCCGGGGGCCTAGCAGCTGGGGTGGCGGGCCCGGCTCCGCGCCCGGTGCAGCTCGCGCAGCCGGGTGTCGACCACACGGGCCAGCGCCGCCAGCTGGCGCCGTTCCCGCGCCCGGTAGGGCGTGTCGTCCCGTCCGAGCACCAGTGCCAGGCCCGATCCCGGCAGCGGCGCCCAGGCGACGTCGGAGCGGTGGGCGCTGTCCGGTCGCCTGACGCGCTCGGCCGCCCGACTGCCGGCGAGGAAGGCCTCGAGCCAGGCGGCGCCGGGCGCCTCGTCGTCGGCGGCGAGAACGCCGTCGCCCCGGCCGTCGATGTCGACCACCGCCACCCACCGGGCCCCGACGACCCGCCGGGCGTGCACGACGACCGACGAGAGCAGGCCGTCGACGTCGTCGGCGCCGACCAGCTGTGCCGCCGCCTCGAGCGCATCGAGCCGTGGGTCGTGCAGCGCCTCGTCGACGCGGCGCACCTCCTCGACCGCGACGCCGTCCACCTGGCGCACCTCGTTGACCAGCAGGTCGACCAACCGGCCGTCGGGCAGCTCGACGACGAGCTCGTCGACGGCCTGGCCGCCGTCCCGCTCGAGGATGTCGATGCCGACGACATCGCCGCGCACGGCCCCGATCCGGCTGGCGACCTGGCCGAGAGCCCCGGGGCGGTCGGGCAACCACATGCGGATCACGAACGTCTCCACGTCGGCGACCATAGGGACGCGGTGTGAACCGGTTGTTTCCGAACGGCGACGGGCGCGTGAGCGATCGGGCAACCGATCCGAAACCGGTCCGTGGTCACGCCTGCACAATTCGTAGGGCTACGATGGTGGCCTCGACGCCGGATGTCACCCCCAGCGTCGATCGGATGCGCGCGCTGCCGACAGAACGCGCGAGACTGCCCGTAACGCAATCGTCGTAACCGCCCGGTCCTGGGGATCGGGTGATGATGCGGTCAGCAGACTGGGGACGTCCTGGGCGATGTCCGCATCCAACACCACCGTGAACACATCGACTCAGATGAGCACTTCGGGCGAGCTGCCGGGTCTCCACGGAAGACTCACCGTCCTCCCGGCTGATCCGCAGGACCGTGCCGCTCTCACCGAGACGCTGGCACGACTGCTCCTGCGCGCTCGCCACGACGCGCCGACCTCGCTCAGCGTCGCCCTGGGCCCCGTCGAGTTCGCGGCGGCCTGCCGCGAGGCGGCGCTCCGGCGGGTCGAAGACCACGAGCGCATCCGCAGCGAGCTCGCGGCGCGGCTTCGGCGCGCCCGCGAGCTGCAGGCGGTCACCGCCAACCGGCGGGACGAGGCCGCGGCCCGAGCCCGGCGCATGAAGGCCCACCTCGAGGACTGCGACGTGCTCCTGGAGCGGGCCGGCGAGCTGACCAACGCCGCCGAGGAGGCCCGGCGCAACCTCGACGCCCGACGCGCCGACGTCGAGACCGCCCGGAGCAAGCTGGTCCTCGTCGAGGAGCAGCGCGACGCGGCCGCGCAGATGATCGACGACGCAGCCCGCCAGCTCCGCGACCTCGAGACCTCGGAGCTCGACGAGACGACGCTCCGGCGCGAGCTCGAGATGGCCAACGCTGCGCTCCAGGACGCCGAAGTGGCGCACGCCGAGGCCATCGATGCCCTCCGGGCCATCGAGCAGGCGGCCGCCAGCCGGGCGGCCGTGCGCGACCACATCCTCTACGAGCGCGCCGAGCTGGTCGCCCGCATCGAGGCGCCCATGGAGGACGGCTCGGCCCTCCGCATCGCGCTCGACGACTTCGACGCCGAGACGCGCGAGGGCGAACCCGACCTGGTGGCCCGGGAGCTGGCCCGCGAGTGGATCGAGGTCGACGGCGAGCTCGATCGCATCGAGTCCGCTCTCCCGGCGCCGCCCTCGCCCGACGAGTTGGCTGCAGCCGAGCGTCGGCTCGCCCAGATCGACCAGACCATCGCCGAGCTCGAGGCGGTCGGCGGACGGTCGCAGCTCGACGACGACGCGCGCGACGAGATCGAGGCTGCGCACGAGGCCGTCCTCGAGGCCGAGGAGGACGTCGACCAGTCCGGCGGGCACGAGGACGATCTGGCCCGCCTGCACCACGCCCGCGAGGTCGAACACGCCGTGCTGCGCCGGCACGGGTTCGAGACGTACCTCGACGTCATCCTCGCCGGTCCCCGGCCCGACGGTGATGCCCAGGCCGACCTGCTCGACACCCTCCGCGCCCGGCGGGTGGCCGAGGACACGGTGGCCGCGCTGCGGGCGGCGGCCGAGCCCCCCGCCATCGTGACGACGCTGCGCGATCGGCGTGACCGCATCTATCGCGAGGCGGCCGACCTCCTCGGGTGCGACCCCGGCGCCAACGTCGCCGAGCTCCTCTACGCCCATCCCGTCGTACCGCCCAACCGCACCCGCGACCTCGCCGCGGCGCTGGCCGCCCTCGGCGTCGTCCCGACCGGGGTGTCCGTGCGCGAGGCGGCCGTCGGCTGGCTCGTCGACCAGGACCACGACCTCGCCCAGCGCGACGAGTACCGCCGCGACATCGAGCGCCTCGACCGCGACCTGGCGGCGCTCGACGAGGAGGACGCCCAGGCTCAGCTCGACGCGCAGCACATGCAGGAGGTCGTCAGCTCGGCCCACGCGGACGTCGGCGCCACGTTGCACCGCGTCCGCATGTTCGAGGACGAGCTCTCCGACCGGACGACACAGGACGCGCGGCGGCTCCAGCGCATCGCCGCGGCCGAGGAGCTCCGGTCCCAGATCGCCGCGGTGAGCGAGGCGCTCGAACGGTCCGAGGAGGAGTACAGCACCTCACTGGCCGCCGCCGAGTCGGCGGCGGTCGCCGCCGAGGCCAGCGTCGAGCGGGCGACCGCGGCGTTGGGCGACGCGGTGCGCCGCCTCCGCCGCATCTCCGAGGCCCTGCCGCCCGCCCTGCGGCCGCGAGCCGGCGACGACCCCCTGGGCGAGCTGCCCCGGCTCCGCGAGACGCTCGCCGCCGAGGTCGACCGGGCCGAGGTGGCGCTGGCGAGCGCCACGGAGGACATCGAGCGCGCCCGTCGTGACATCGACGAGACGCAGGCCGAGCTCGACGACCACCTGACCGTCGTCCCCGACGACGACGTCGGCGACGACGACCGCCTCCAGGCCATCCTCGACCTGGTCGGCACCGGCGACGTGCCTGCCGTGCTGGACGACCCGATCGTCGAGCATCCCGAGCAGCGCGAGCAGCTGCTCGACCAGATCGTCGCCGCATCCGAGAGGCGCCCCGTGGTGCTGCTCACGGACGACCCGGACACCCTGGGCTGGGCCATCAGCCTTCCCGATGACGTCGGGGCCGTGACGCGTCTGGCGGCGCACACCGACTCCGACCCGACCTCGCCGCTGGGCGACCGACTCTCTGTTCGACCAGGCCCGGTTTCCTGACTCCCCGAAGGACACGACGTGCCCCGACGCATCCCGATCCGACTGAAGCTGGCGGCGGCTCTCGCCGTGCCGATCCTCGCCCTGCTCCTGGTGTCGGCGCTCGAAGTGCTGCAGAGCACACAGCGCCGGAACGACATCCAGGCGCAGACCGAGCTGGCGACGGCGTCGATCGGCCCGGGCGGCCTCATCACCGGCCTGCAGAACGAGCGCAACTACGGCAGCGTCTACATGCTGGGCTTCGAGGGCACGCTGCAGCTGCCGGTCACCTCGTTCGAGGAGGCGGCGGCCGCCACCGACCAGGCCATCGACACCTTCCGCGGCGAGATCGAGTCCAAGGGCGGCGACGTCGCCCGCACCTACGCACCGGCGCTCGACGCCATCGACGAGCGGTTGGGCGAGCTCCGCACCGTCGTCTACGAGTTCGAGGGCCCCAGGGACCTGACCCGCCAAGAGGTGACCGACCCGTTCTTCACCAGCTACACCGAGCTGATCGACACGCTCTTCCAGGCCAACGGGCAGGTGGCCCTGGCGATCGACGATCCCACGCTGCGCCGTGGGGTCGAGCTGACCGACCTGGCGTCGCACCAGATCGAACACGTCGCCCGCATCACCCGCCTGTTCCTGCTCGCGGGCGTGAGCGACGGGCTCCACGACACCGAAGAGATCGCCGACGCCGCCGCGCTCCTCGGCCAGATCGACAACGTCAACGACCAGGTCAGCGACCTGGGCACCGGGCGCTACGCCGCGGCCAGTGCCACCGTCCTCGAGCAGTACGAGGCCTCGGGGTTCGACGCGATCGCCCGCGAGACCATCGACACCGGCGACGTCGACATCCCCGCCACGATGAGCTCGATCTCGCGCGAGGACGACGAGGGCTTCAACGGCTACCGCACGGCCATCAACGAGCACCTGAAAGACCGGGCGGACACGCTGAACGCCGAGGCCACGGCGAGCAACTGGCGCTACATCGGTCTCGGCGTGCTCGCGCTCGCCGTCGCCGTGCTGGTCACCTGGCTCGTGTCGCGGTCGATCACCCGCCCGCTGCGCTCGCTCACCCACCAGGCCAAGGAGATGGCCGAGCACCGCCTGCCGGAGGCCGTCACCGACATCCTCGAGACCCCGCTCGGCGAAGACGTCACCGTGCCGCGCGTGCAGCCGGTGAGCGTGAACACCCGCGACGAGGTCGCCGACGTGGCCGATGCGCTCAACACGGTGCAGGACTCGGCGCTCGACCTGGCGGTCGAGCAGGCGGTGCTGCGCCGCAACATCGCCGACAGCTTCGTCAACCTCGGCCGCCGCAACCAGAACCTGCTCGGCCGCCAACTCGACTTC
>JAFGPU010000035.1 GCA_016936035.1 Acidimicrobiales bacterium | reverse complement strand
TTCATCGTCGCCGTCAACGTCTTCGACGGCGCACCGCAGTACCACCCCGAAGCGCTGCGCGACGCGCTGGCCCTGACCGCGGACGTGCCCCTGGTGATGTGCGACGCCCGCCGCGACGGCACCGTCATCCCCGTGCTCATCACCCTGGTGGAGCACGCGCTCACCCGCACGCTGGCGGGCGCATAGGCGCTAGGCGCGAGCGATGGCGCGGGCGAAGCGCTGGTAGAGCACGATCACCTCCGCCATCGTGCGCCCCATCTCGGCGAACGGCTCGACCAGCGTGGTCGCCAGGGTGATGATGGCCCGTGCCGCCTCCCTGGGCTCGTCCACCGTGAAGTCGCCGCTGGCCACGCCGTCGGCCACGACACGTTCAACCAGGTCGAGCAGGCGCTGGCGCTTCTCGGCGATCGCCCGGCGCTCGGGCGGCTCGAGCCGGACGTGCTCGCGCCACGCCACGTTCGCGGCGAGGCGGGCGAACTCGTCGTGCAGCAGCGAGGCGATGAGCGTGGCCACGATCTCGTCGAGGCGGGCCGGCGCCGACGGCTCGACGTCGGCGAGGCGGCGGTCGATGCGCGCCAGGATGAGGTCGTACGCCTCGTCGAGGAACTCGCGCAGCAGGTCGAGCTTGGAGGGGAAGTGGTAGTAGAGCGCGGCCACGCTCACGCCGGCTCGGGCTGCCATGTCGCGCAGGGAGGCGCCCTCGTACCCCTGCTCGCCCATCACCTCGACGGCGGCCCGCATGATCGCCACCTTGCCGGGGCGCTCCCGCCGCAGCGGCTGCTGCTGTGCCGTGGTCATCGGCGGTGACTGTAACGGCTACCCCACCAGGACTGAACGAACGCTAAGTTACGGGCAGTGGACTTCGACCTGAAGGAAGTGGCGTCGACCGATGGCTGAGGCAACCACGTGGACGGCGAGCCCGTTCGTGACCGACATCGAGCAGATCACCGAGTCCGACGACGCGATCCGGGCCCACCTCGCCGACGCGGAGCTCCAGCCGCTGCTCCCGGCGCTCGCGTACGCCACCGGCGACATGTCCCTGCTGCGCGACGAGCTGCGACCCGACCCGCTGCTGCTGTCCCTGCCCGGCGGCGGGTTCACCGACGAGCAGGCCGACGCGATCCGCGCCCTGGCGCTGGAGGTGCTCGTGCGGTTCCGCGACGGCGGGTGCCGGCCGGCGCCCGTCCCCTCCGACCAGGACCTGCTGCGGATCATGGACCACGCGATCGGCGGCACCGACACCGACATGGCCGCCTACCTGCCGCTGCTCGAGGAGGAGCTGGCCCACCGGGGCGAGGACCGCCGCGCCCCCACCTGGCACAAGGACGAGGTGGCGCCCGACGTCGACTTCCGCGTGGTGGTCATCGGGGCGGGCATGTCGGGCATCCTCGCCGGGCACCGGCTCGACCAGGCCGGCGTCGACTTCGTCATCGTCGACAAGAACGACGACGTGGGCGGCACGTGGTACGAGAACACCTATCCCGGGTGCCGGGTCGACAACCCCAACCACAACTTCAGCTACTCGATCGCCCAGCGGCACGACTGGCCGTTCCACTACTCGACCCAGCCGGTCCTCCACCAGTACTTCAGCGACTGCGCCGACGTCTTCGGCGTCCGCGACCGCATCCGGTTCGGCACCGAGGTGATCTCCGCCACCTGGTCCGAGGACGACAGGCGCTGGAGCGTCGCCGTTCGTACGCCCGACGGGCACGACGAGGTGCTGGAGGCCGACGCCGTCATCAGCGCCGTCGGCCAGCTCAACCGGCCCAACTTCCCCGACATCCCCGGGGTGGGATCGTTCGCCGGCCCTGCGTTCCACTCGGCGCAGTGGCGCCACGACGTCGACCTGACCGGCAAGCGCGTCGCGGTCATCGGCACCGGGGCGAGCGCCATGCAGCTCATCCCCGAGATCGCACCGGCGGTGGGCGAGCTGCTCGTGTTCCAGCGCACGCCGGCCTGGATGGTGCCCACGCCGGACTACCACGACGAGGTGCCGCCCGGCCTCACGTGGCTCTACAACCACGTGCCGGCCTACAGCGAGCTCAACCGGTTCTGCATCTTCTGGAAGATGGGTGACGGCACGCTCGCGAACGTCACCGTCGACCCCGACTGGGACACGCCCGGCTCCGTCGGTCCGATGAACGCGATGATGCAGATGCTGTTCACCGAGTACCTCAAGTCCGAGTTCGCCGACCGGCCCGACCTGCTCGAGGTGGTCGTGCCGAGCTACCCGCCGGGCGCCAAGCGCGTGATCCGCGACAACGGCGTGTGGGCCCGCACCCTCAAGCGGGACGACGTCCGGCTGATCACCGAGGGCATCGCCGAGATCACCCCGACCGGCATCGTCACCGCCGACGGCGAGCACCACGACGTCGACGTCATCATCTACGGCACCGGGTTCACGGCGTCCAAGTTCCTCACGCCCATGACGGTCACCGGGCGCAACGGCGTCGACCTCCACGAGCACTGGCAGGGCGAGGCCCGCGCCTACCTGGGCATCACCATCCCCGGCTTCCCCAACCTGTTCTGCCTGTACGGGCCGAACACCAACATCGTCATCAACGGCAGCATCATCTACTTCTCCGAGTGCGGCGTCCGCTACATCCTCGGGCTCATCGGGCTGCTGCTGTCGACGGACCACCGGGCCGCCGACGTGCGCAAGGACGTCCACGACGAGTTCAACGCGGCTGTCGACGCCGAGAACAGGCGCATGGCCTGGGGGGCGTCCGACGTGAACAGCTGGTACAAGAACGAGAGCGGACGGGTCAGCCAGAACTGGCCGTTCACCCTGCTCGAGTACTGGCAGCGCACCCTGGCGCCCGAGCCCGACGAGTACGACCTGACGCCGTAGGCGTCAGACGTCGGGCGGCGCCGGTCGGCACCCGGCACTCAAGGACGGGACGGGGGGTCGAGCTGCTCGGTCGAGACCACGCCGTCGAGGACGTCCTGGGCGAGCCCGACGAGGCGGAGGTTGTGGTTGCGGGCGTGGTTGCGGAGCCGGGCGAAGGCGCTCTCGACATCGATGCGGGCACGTTCGGCCAGCATGCCCTTGGCCTGCTCGATGAGGATGCGGCTGTTCAGTGCGTGGGTCAGCTGCTCGTTGAGCACCTGCGCCTGGACGACCGCGCGGTGCTGCAGCAGCGCGATCGTGGCGACGTCGGCCAGGGCCTGCGCGGCGTGCTGGTCGGCGCTGCCCAAGCTCGCATCCTCGACGCAGAACAGGTTGAGGGCGCCGATCACCTCGCCCCGCAGGCGCATGGGGAAGGCATGGACGGACCGGAACCCCGCCTCGACCGCCACCGGGGTGAACCGGGGCCACTGGTCGCCGACCGCGTCGAACGACTGGTTCACGACCGGCTCGCCCGAGCGGAAGCAGTCGAGGCACGGCCCCTCCTGGGACTGCAGCTCGAAGAGCTCGAGATCTCGCATGGCCTCGCTGGACGAGGCCATCACGCGCAGGTCACCCTCGGGCGCCACCAACATCAGGCCGGCCGCCGAGACCTCGAGCACCTCGACGCACCTGTCGGTGAGCAGCGTCAACAGCTCGACGACGTCGAAGTCGTCGACGAGGGTGTCGGCAAGCTGGACCAGCGTGGTGGTCAACAGCGCTTGTCTCGGCATGGGAGGTCCGATCGTCACGAG
>JAFGPU010000034.1 GCA_016936035.1 Acidimicrobiales bacterium | reverse complement strand
TGGTGTCGTCGTCGACGGCCATCGCGTCATTGTCCTCGATCGTGCCCGACGGCGCGAGGCCGTTCGCCTCGTCGGGGAGCACGCCTGCCCGTGCCGGCGACCACTTGACCCGACGGTCAAGTTCGGCGTTGACTGCGTGCCGTGACGGTGATCGACAAGGACGCCCTGAAGCGGAAGTACGCCGAGGAGCGGGACAAGCGACTGCGGCCCGACGGCAACGACCAGTACATCCGGCTGTCCGACCGCTTCGCGCACTACCTGGACGACCCGTACACACCGGTCGCCGAGCGGGCCCCGGTCACCGATCACGTGACGGTGGCGTTCATCGGCGGCGGCTTCGCGGGGCTGGTCACCGGCGCCAGGCTCAAGGAGTCCGGCATCGACGACGTCCGCATCGTCGAGAAAGGCGGCGACTTCGGGGGCACCTGGTACTGGAACCGGTATCCGGGCGCCCAGTGCGACACGGCGAGCTTCGTGTACATGCCGCTGCTCGAAGAGACCGGGCACATGCCCTCGGAGAAGTACGCGCACGCCCCCGAGATCCTCGAGCACTGCCAGCGCATCGGGAAGCAGTTCGGCCTCTACGACAACGCGCTCTTCCACACCGAGGTCACCGGGCTCGAGTGGGACGACCCCGGCTCCCGGTGGATCGTCCGCACCAACCGGGGCGACGAGTTCACCGCCCGGTTCCTCGCCATGGGCACCGGCCCGCTGCACGTGCCGAAGCTGCCGGGCATCCCCGGCATCGAGGAGTTCCGGGGCCACGCCTTCCACACCAGCCGCTGGGACTACGCCTACACCGGCGGCGACCCCGCAGGGGCGCCGATGGACCGGCTGGCCGACGAGCGGGTCGGCATCATCGGCACCGGCGCCACGGCCGTGCAGTGCGTGCCCCACCTGGCCCGGGCATGCCGCGAGCTCTACGTGTTCCAGCGCACCCCGTCGTCGGTCGACGTGCGCGACAACCGGCCGACCGACCCCGACTGGTTCGCGACCATCGCCACGCCCGGTTGGCAGCAGCGGTGGCTGGAGAACTTCACCGCCAACCAGACCGGCGCCCTGACGGACGAGGACCTGGTGATGGACGGCTGGACCGACCTGGCCCGCCGGGTCCGCAGCCGCATCATGTCGCTGCCGCCCGACCAGTTCACGCCCGAGGGGATGATGGCGGCGTTCGAGGACTCCGACTTCGAGAAGATGGAGGAGATCCGGGCCCGGGTCGACGCGGTCGTCGACGACCCGGCGACGGCCCAGGCGCTCAAGGCCTGGTACCGGCAGCTGTGCAAGCGCCCCTGCTTCCACGACGAGTACCTGCAGGCGTTCAACGAGCCGGGCACCCACCTGGTCGACACCGACGGCAAGGGCGTCGAGCGCATCACCGAGGCCGGGGTCGTGGCGGCCGGCGTCGAGTACGAGGTCGACTGCATCGTCTTCGCGTCGGGCTTCGAGGTCGGCACCGACTACACCCGCCGGGCCGGCTACGACCCGGTCGGCCGTGACGGCGTGCGCCTGTCGGAGCACTGGGCCGACGGCATGCGCACGCTGCACGGCATCCACGTGCACGGGTTCCCCAACATGTTCATCGTGCAGCCGACCCAGGGCGCCAACCTGATCTCGAACATCCCCCACAACCTCACCGAGTCGGGCCGCACCATCGCGGTCATGATCAGGCACGCGCTCGACAACGGCTGGGACCAGATCGAGGTGACCGAGCAGGCCGAGGACGCCTGGATCGACCTGCTGCTGTCGAACCCCGGCCCGGGCATCATCGGCTCACCGGACTGCACCCCCGGCTACTACAACAACGAGGGCCAGCCGTTGGGCAAGGGCCGCCAGCTGTTCGTGGGCTACCCGATGGGCGCGATGGCGTTCTTCCGGTACATCGACGACTGGCGCACGAGCGGTGACTTCGAGGGCGTGGAGTTCCGCTGACGGGCGTCAGCCCCCAGCCGACGACGCGTCCCCGTCCGACCCCATGCTGGCCGGGGCCCGCCACGACGGTTGGTCGACGAGCCGGTAGAGCCACACGAGCGCCGGGACCGCGATGAGGCCGGCCAGCCCGAACGCGACGAGCAGCGCGATGAGGGTGGCGTCGTCGCCGGCAACGTCGCCGATCTCGGCCTGGTCGACCAGGATCCACGGGTACTGCGCCACGCCCCACCCGGCGACCACCGCGCCCACGGCCACGAACGCGCCGACGCGGGCCCGCAGCCACCGCCCGGCCCGCAGGTCGACCAGCGCCGCCAGCCCGCCCAGGGCGGAGAGGACGATCAGGGGTGCGGCCCGGCCGTGCAGGCCGTCGGCAAGCGTCTCGGTCTCGGCGAGCGACTCGATCGTCACGGCGGCGACCAGCGCCACGACGCCCGTGACCGCGCCGGCCGCCAGCGCCCGGCGACCGAACCACCGGGCCCGCGCCTCGTCGCCCCCGAGGTGGGCGTCCGAGGCCAGCAGCGTGGCGGCGAGGAACGCGCACGCCAGCACGGCGAGCACCCCGCCGACGATCGACAGCGGCCCCGTCCACGAGGTCAGCGGGTCGCCGCCGTCGAGCGGCACCCGGCCCGAGGCGATGCCACCGGCGATGGTGCCCAGGAAGAACGGCGTGACGACCGAGGCCACGGCGAACACGGCGCCGTGGAGGCGGGCCTCGCGCAGCGTCGACGACGACTTGCGGAACACGAAGGCGCCACCCCGGAACACGATGCCCAGGCCGACGAGCGCCCACGGGACCGCCAGCGTCGTCATGATCGCGGCGAACGCCTCGGGGAAGCCGGTCCACAGGTAGACCAGGACGGCGATGAGCCACACGTGGTTGGCTTCCCAGACGGGGCCGATCGACCGGTCGATCTGCGCCCGGACGTCGCCGCCCGCCTCGGCGTCGCCGGCGGTCAGGTCCCAGATGCCGCATCCGTAGTCGGCTCCGCCGAACAGGGCGTAGAGCAGCACGGCGACGAACACGATGGCGGCGATGACGACGTCCACGTCACTGCCCTCCCGCGACCGGGGCCGGTTCCTCGGACGGAGGCGCCTCCTCCGGCGGGCCGTAGGGCGCTCGGAGCTCGGCCCCGCCGTAGCGGCGCCACCGGCTGGCCATGGCCCGGAGCAGCCCGACGGCGATGACGGTCATCGAGGCGTAGACCACGACGATCACGGTCAGGCTCAGCCAGATCCACGACGCGTCGGTGACCGACTCGTCGACGCGCAGCACCCGGTAGGCGATCCAGGGCTGGCGGCCCACCTCGGTGGTCACCCACCCCGCCTGCAGCGCCACGGGCGCGGCGATGCCGGCCACCACGGCGGCGCGCAGGAACCAGCGCCCGCCCAGCGGGTCGCCGCCCCGCCGGCGGCCGATCCAGTACCAGGCGGCGATGCCGATCATGAGGAAGCCCAGGCCGACCATCAGCTGGAACGACGTGTGGACGACGTTGACGGGAAGCTCGTCGGCTTCCTCGACGTCGTCGAGGCCGGTCAGCTCGGCGTTCGGCGACCCGCCCGCCAGGATCGACCCGACGACCGGGATCTCGATGCCGTAGCGCGCCTCGCCGTCGACGAGCAGCCCGCCGATGACCAGTGGCGCCCGGTCCTCGGTCTCGACCGCCAGCTCCATGGCGGCGAGCTTGGACGGCTGGCCGTCCTGCAGCCGCATGCCGGTGAGGTGGCCGACGAACGGCTGGGCGACGGCGGCCACGCTGGCGAACGCGAACGGCACGACGAAACCGAGCCGGTGCAGGTGGTCGCGGCGGCCCCGCAGCATGCCGGCCGCGTAGACGGCGGCCACCAGGAACCCGACGACCATGTACGCCGCCAGGAACATGTGCAGCCACTGCATCCACACCGCCTCGTTGAACATCGCCGCCAGAGGGTCGACGTCGACCACGTCGCCGCTGCCGTCGAGGGTGAAGCCGCTGGGCGCGTTCATCCACCCGTTGACCGACAGGATGAAGAAGCTGCCCGCCACCCCGGCGATGGCGATGGGCACCAGCGTCCACAGGTGGACGCGCGGTGGCAACCGGCCCCACCCGTACAGGTAGATGCCGAGGAAGATCGCCTCGAGGAAGAACGACACGCCCTCGAGCGCGAACGGCAGGCCGATGACGTCGCCGTAGGCGCCCATCAGCCCGGGCCACAGCAGGCCCATCTCGAACGAGAGGATGGTGCCGCTCACGGCACCGAGCGCGAACAGCAGCCCCGCCACCTTCGACCACCGCTTGGCCAGGATGAGCGCGTCGGCGTCGTCGTGGCGGATGCCCCGGCGGTGGACCACCCAGATGATCGCCGGGAACGCCACGCCGAACGCGGCGATGACGATGTGCCAGCCCAGCGAGAAGGCCATCTGGTAGCGGGCCGGCAGGAGGCCGGGCGCGTCGGCGGCGAGCTGGCTGA
>JAFGPU010000033.1 GCA_016936035.1 Acidimicrobiales bacterium | reverse complement strand
GAACCCCTCGTAGCGGGGGGCGCTGTCGGGCGCCACCACGAGTTGGCCGGGCTCGCAGCCGAACCGGTCGGCGACGCCCTCGCCGCAGTAGGTCCCGGTGGCGGCGTCGACCCGCGACACGCCGGGCAGGGCCGCCAGGGTCGCCGCGAAGCCGTCGATCTCGGCGTCGCTCAGGTCGCCGTCGCGCTCGTCGGCGGCGACGACGGACAGTGCCCCGGCCTCCTCCGACGAGAACTCGGCCCGGACGACGTCACCGACCACCCGCCCGTCCGACCCGGGCGCGAGGACCCGGTCGTCGGGCTGGGTCAGCCGCAGGCCCAGGAAGGGGGCGCCGAGGACGACCAGCACGGCGACCGCCGCGGTGGCGACCGGGACGGGCCGGCGCATCACGACGGTGGCGACGCGGTGCCACAGGCCCCGGTCGGTGGGGGCGACCGAGCGGCGCCAGATGGTCAGCGCGTTGACGCGGTGGCCGAGCAGCGCCAGCAGGGCGGGCAGCACCACCAGCGAGAACACGCCGGCCAGCAGGGCGACCGCCACGCCGGCGTAGGCGAAGCTGCGCAGGAAGGCGATGGGGAACACGAGCGTGGCGGACAGCGATGCCGCGACGGTCAGGGCACTGAAGGCGACGGTGCGCCCGGCCGTGCGCACGGTGCGCACGACGGCGGCGCGTGGCTCGTGGCCGGCGCGCAGCTCCTCGCGGTAGCGCGAGACGACGAACAGGCTGTAGTCGATGGCGAGGCCGAGGCCGAGCGCCGTCGTCAGGTTGAGGGCGTAGACCGACACGTCGGTCAGGCCCGACATCACCTGCAGCACCAGGAAGGTGCCGACGATCGACATCACCCCGATCAGCAGCGGCAGGGTGGCCGCCACCACGCTGCCGAAGATGAGCACCAGCAGGACGAGCGTGATGGGCAGGGCGATCATCTCCGCGATGAGCAGGTCCTCCTCGATGGTCGTGCCGATCTCGTGGAACGCCTGCGCCGACCCGCCGACCTCGACGTCGAGGGCTCCTGCGCCACGGCCGGCCGCGTCGCGCTCGTAGCGCGGCGCCAGCTCCTCGATGCGCTCGCCGACCGCGTCCTCGTCACCGGCGATGCGGGCGACCACCAGCGCCCGGCTGCCGTCGTCGTTGCGCAGCGGCGGGGCGCCGCCCTCCGACCAGTACGACACCACGCGGGTGACGCCCGGTTCGGCGGCGAGCTCGGCGGTCAGCGCCCGCCCGGCGTCGACGACGGCGGGGGTGTCGACGTCGACGCCGTCGCGCGGGGTGGCCAGGAGGACCAGGTTGGGGGCCCCGGTGTCGAACCGGTCGTCGAGCAGCTCGTCGGCGCGCGACGACTCCGCGGACGGGTCCTCGAAGCCGCCGGAGGTGAGGTTGGCGGCGACGCCGCCGCCCAGGGCGGCCGAGAGTGCGATGAACACGACGGCGGCGACGAGGACGGCGCGGGGCCGTCCGGTGGCGAGGTGGGAGAGGCGGGTGAGCATGAGGCGACCCTTCGTGCGTGCGTAACATGGTTACGTTAACGGCGATATGTGATCGCGTTTCGGCGTAGCTGTCGAGATGACGTCGGTCACACGGGGCGGTCCGCCGAGCCCGCTTGGCGCTGAACGGCCAACTAGCGTGCGCCCGTGCGCACGCGGATCTTGCGAGGACCCCGCCAGTGGGCGACGGTCGGCCCTCTCTGGACCGAGCTGCTCGCCGAGGTGCCGGCTGTCACCCACCTCCAGGTGCCCGAGTGGGCGCGGGCGCTGTCGGACGAGGTCCACGACGCGGACTCCCGCTGGTTCCTCGCCGAGGACGACGCGGGAGCGCTCGCCGCCCTCCCGTATCGGGTGAGCGTCCGTCGCCTCGGCCCCCTGCGCGTGCGCGTGCTCGGCAACGAGCGCATCGCCGACGGTCTGGTCTCGCCCCGGCTGCGGCCGGAGGTGTTGCGCCGGGCGCTGCTCGACGCCTCACGTGCGGCCGGCGAGCCGCTCGACGTGCTCTCGCTGAACGGGCTCCAGGCCGGCACGGGGTACATCCGGCTGGCGACCGCCGCCTCCTCGGGGCTCGAGGCCGAGACCCGCCACGGCGGCCACTCGGTCATCGTGACCGACGTCGACGGCGACGAGTGGTTCGCTGCGGCCAGCAAGAACCTGAAGGCTGCGCTCCGCAAGGCCCGCAACCGCGCCCAGCGCCGCGGCGAGGTGACCGTCTCCGTGGCCACCACCCCTGACGACGTCGACGCCGCCTTTGCGGAGTACGTGGCCATCGAGGCGACCGGGTGGAAGGCCGACAAGGGGGCGCTGGCCAACCGCCCCGTCGACCACGCCATGCTGCGGCGCTACTTCCTCGACTCGGCCTCGACCGTTCCCGGCCGGGTCGTGGTGCGCACGCTGCGCCTGGACGGTCGCGCCGCGGCGGCGCAGCTCGCGAGCATCACTGCCGGAACCTTGTCGCTGTTCAAGGTGGCCTACGACGACGGGCTGGCCGACCTGTCGCCCAGCAACCTGCTCATGGCCGACCTGGTGCGCGACTGCTGCGACCGCCCCGACGTCGACCGCATCGATCTGATCACCAACCAGCCCTGGCACGACCGGTGGCACGCGGACGAGCACCCCACCTACAAGGCACGCGATCTCAACCTGCGCCGCCCCGCCGGCATCGCGAGCCGCGTGGGCGCCGCGCTGCAGACCGCCGGCGTCCGCTTGCCGTCAGCTTGACCCGTCGGTCAATGTTGCGGCGTGTCTGCGGTCGTCAGCTTCCCCGGCGCCCGTGCCCCCGACCGTCGGCGCACGGTCGACTCGCACGGCATCCGCCTCGCCGTCCACGAGTGGGGTGACGCCGGCGCGCCCCCGCTGATGCTCGCGCACGGCGGGTTCGACTTCGCCCGCACCTTCGACGTGTTCGCGCCGCTGCTGGCCGACGCCGGGTGGCGGGTCGTCTCGTGGGACCAGCGGGGTCACGGCGATTCCGGGTACGCGCCGATGTACTCGTGGGAGGCCGACCTCCGCGACTTCGTGGCCGTGTTCGACTCGGTGACCGACGATCCTCTCCCCGTCGTCGGCCACTCGAAGGGCGGCGCGATCATGATCCAGTTCGCCGCCGCGCTGCCGCACCGGGTGCGGGCCCTCGTCAACCTCGACGGCCTGCCCAGCGGGCGGTCGATGCCCGACGTGCCCGACCACGAGCGCACCAAGCTGCTCGCCGGCGAGCTGGCCGGCTGGCTCGACTTCCGGCGCTCGGTGGCCACGAAGCGACGCCGGCCCGACACCCTCGAGGGGCTCGCCGAGCGTCGAGCCGTCATGAACCCCCGCCTCCCGGTCGAGTGGTTGCGCTACCTCGTCTCGGTGGGCGCCCGCCACGACGACGACGGGTGGCGGTGGAAGATCGATCCCGCGCTGCGGCTCGGGGGCTTCGGTCCGTGGCGGCCCCAGTGGGCGATGGCACGGCT
>JAFGPU010000302.1 GCA_016936035.1 Acidimicrobiales bacterium | reverse complement strand
TCACGCGGGCACGCCCGCGTCGCCCTCGATCGCGGTCCTCGCCGTCGCGGAGTTCTTCGTCGTGCTGCTGGTGCGGGACGTCGCCGGGGCGCTGCGCACGGACGCCGTGCGGACGGTGGGATGAGCGTGCCGCGGCCGGGCGTTGCATCCGGCATCCTCCCGACGTCCCTCCGGTGACCGGTCTCCTCGTGCAGCTGCTGGCCTCCATCCCCTCGCCGTCCGTGAACGGCATCGAGCTGGGTCCCTTCGACCTGCGCGCCTACGGCGTGCTGATCGCCACCGGGGTGCTGGTGGCGTGGACCGTGGCCCGCCGCCGCTACACGCAGTTCGGCGGTGACCCGGAACTCGCCGACACCGTGGCCATGCGGGCCGTGGTGTTCGGGTTCCTCGGAGCGCGCCTGGCCTACGTCAGCACCCATCTCGACCGGTTCGCGGGTGACGACTGGTGGCGGGTCATCGCCATCTGGGAAGGCGGGCTGGCGCTGTTCGGCGGACTGACGTTCGGGGCGATCGCCGCGATCGTGACGCTGCGCCGCCAGGGCGGGGACGTGCCGGCCTTCGCCGACGCCGTCGCCGTGGGCATCCCGCTGGCGCAGGCCATCGGCCGCTGGGGCAACTACTTCAACCAGGAGCTGTTCGGGACCCCGACGACCCTGCCGTGGGCGGTCGAGATCGCCCCGGCGTTCCGTCCCGACGCCTACGCCGAGTTCGCCACCTTCCACCCGACGTTCCTGTACGAGTCCCTGTGGAACCTGCTGCTGGCCGGGTCGCTCCTGCTGGTCGAGCGTCGCGTGCGGTTGCAGCGCGGCACGCTGTTCCTGCTGTACCTGGCCGGCTACGGGACGATGCGGTTCCTGCTCGAGCTCATCCGCACGGACACGACCTTCCGCCTGCTCGGCCTGTCGCGCAACGGCTGGGTGTCGCTGCTGGTGGTGGTCGCCGCGGTGGTGCTGGCGGTCCGGCGGGAGCGTGGCGCGGTGTCGGACCCGCCGATGCCCGACCGGGAGCACCAGCGCACCATCTGACGTCGCCGTCAGTCGCTGCAGTCCGGGCAGGTGCCGACGAGCTCGAAGCGGTGGGAGTCGACGGCGTAGCCACGCTGCTCGTTGGCGGCCTCGGCCGCCTGGCCGAGCGCGCGCTCGATGGTGCCCGGGAAGGTCACGTCGTCGATGCGACCGCACTGGTGGCAGACCAGGTGGTGGTGGTGGCCGGTCAGCTCCTCGGCCAGCTCGTACCGGGCGACGTCGTCCACCGAGCTGAGCCGCCGCACCGCGCCGGCCTGCTCGAGCACGGCGAGGTTGCGGTACAGGGACGACTGTGACTGGCGGGCCCCCGCGTCCACCAGCTCGGGGATGGTCGCGGGGCGCTGGCGGTCGAGCAGCAGCTCCACCAGCTGGCGGCGGCCGAGCGTGTAGCGCTGGCGTGACCGGCGCAGCTGCTGGGTGATCTCGCGGTGCACCTGATCGTTCATGGGAACCAGTGTAGAGCCGATTCCGAGAACCGGCGGGAACGGTGTGCGGGCGTGGCCGGCGGCGCCGCGTTCACGCGTCGAAGCCGGCCAGGGCCTCGAAGCGCTCCAGCACGCGCAGCACGTAGAGCTGGGTCTCCGTGATCTCGGGGATCCGCCGCCCCGCCGCCTCGACGCGGCCCGGGCCCGCGTTGTACGCCGCCAGGGCGAGGTCGGCCGTGCCGAACCGCTCGAGCTGGATCCGCAGATAGCGCGCGCCGCCCACCAGGTTCTGCACCGGGTCCCACGGGTCGACCCCCAGCCCGGCGGCGGTGCCGGGCATCAGCTGCGTCAGCCCCACGGCCCCGGCGTGCGAGACGGCGCCGGGGTGGAAGTTGGACTCGGACCACACGAGGGCGGCGAACAGCCGGGCGTCGACACCGGCCACGGCCGCCGCCCCGGCGATGGCCGGGGACAGGTCACGGCCCCGGGCCGGCAGGCCGGCGGCCCAGGCCGGGACCGGGCCGTCGAAGCTCGCGTCCGGGTTCGCCTCCAGCAACGCGGCGGCCAGGGCGCCCGCCATCTCGGTGACGCGGGTGTCCAGCTGCGTCACCAGCCGAGCCGCCGCCAGGCGGTCGGCGGCCAGGGTCGCCAGCACGCCCGCCTTGGCGTCGCGCTCGAGGTCGATGGCGGCCACCAGCGAGCTCTGGCGCGCGACCAGCGCCGCGACCCGGTCGCGCTCGGCGGCAGCGCGAGCCTCCGCGGCGCGGGCCCTGCGCTGCGCAGCCGCGACGCGGGCCCGCACCTCGGTCTCGGCGCGGGTGGCCGTCGCGGCGTCGGCGACCAGCGCGTGGTCCGTCTCGACGAGGCCCTCGACGGTGCGCAGGGTGGTCGACGCGTCGTGGAGCGTCTCGCTGCGTGCCAGGCCCTCCAGCACGAGCGTCCCCGGGTCGGTGCCGCCGTACTTCCACATCGAGCGGATCCGAGAGGAGAGGGCGTCGCGTTGCGCCGCCGCCTCGGCGCGGGCCCGGTCGAGCTCGGCCGTGGCGGCGACCAGCGCCGAGGTGGCGGTGGCCGCGGCGTCGGCGGCGTCGGCACGGGCCTGCTCGGCCAGGACGAGCTCGTCGCGGACCGCCGCCAGGTCGGTCGCCGCGACCAGCAGCCGCCCCTCGATCTCGTCCAGCTCGCCCGTGGCGCTCGCGATGGCGGCGTCGAGCGCCTCGAGGTCCCCGTTGGCGGACGCCAGCTGGTCGCGGAGTCGCTCCAGCTCCTGCAGGCTCGGCGCGGCGCTCGTCGTCGGTGGGGCGGGCACCGCCAGCGCGGGCACGACGGTCGTGAGGCAGGCCACGGTGGCCAGCAGCACGGCACGACGACGCACACAGCCCCCTGGAGAAGGTCCGTGGTTGGTTACGGCAGATCATCCCCCGGACTGGAGGGGTCAGTCCACCGTGGCCTCCAGCCACGCCTCCTCGGCGCGCTCCAGCTCGCCGGCGAGCACCCGCAGCGCGCGGTCCAGCTCGGCGGCCCGCTCGTAGTCGTCGCCCACGCGCGCGAGTGCGACGTGCAGCGCGTCCCGCTGCTCGGTGAGCTTGCCGATGCGCTGCTCGAGTGCCCGGACCTGGCGCCGCTGCTGCTGACGCCGACGGTTGTCTCCGGCGCTGCCCGAGCTCCGGCCCGGCCGTGGCGGCGGGGCGGCACGCCGCTCGGCGTGCGCGTCGCGGTAGGCGGGCCAGTCGAGGTAGCGGACCAGGCGCCCGTCCTCGACGGCGACCAGCTCGTCGGTCAGGCGATCGAGGACGAAGCGGTCGTGCGAGGCGACCACCAGCGTGCCGCGGAACCCGTCGAGGTGGTCCTCCAACCGCTGGAGCGTGTCGATGTCGAGGTCGTTGGTGGGCTCGTCGAGCAGCAGCACGTTGGGAGCGGCCACGAGCATGTGCAGCAGTGCCAGCCGTCGCCGCTCGCCGCCCGACAGGCGGGCCACCGACGCCCGCTGGAGCGGGCCGGCGAAGCCGAAGCGCTCGGCCAGTGCCGACGCCGACAAGCGCTCGCCGGTCGCCAGGGGGATCCACTCGGCGATGGCCGTGATGGTGTCGATGACGGTGACGTCGCGGGGCGCGACCATCGCCTGCTGGTCGTACACGCCCAGCTCGACGGTCGGCCCCCACGCCACGGTGCCGGCGTCGGGGTCGTGCTGGCCGGCCAGGACGCGCAGCAGCGTGGTCTTGCCCGCCCCGTTGGGCCCCACGACCCCGATGCGGTCCCCGGGGCCGAGGTGCAGGTCGACGCCGTCGAGGACGGTCTGGTCCCCGTACCGCACGGTGACGTCCTCGGCTTCCAGCACCTGCGTGCCCAGGCGGCGGCGCCCCGTGCCCAGGTCCAGCTGCGGCGCCTCGCCCACCTCGGTGGACTCCATCAGCGCGCGGGCCTGCTCCAGCCGGAACTTCGGCTTCGAGGTGCGCGCCTTCGGACCCCGGCGCAGCCAGGCGAGCTCCTTGCGCAGCAGGTTGCGACGGGTCTGCTCGGCCTTGGCCCGGTGCTCCTGGCGGGCCAGCCGGGCCTCCAGCACGTCGGCGTAGCTGCCCTCGACCCAGGTGGGGGTGTCGTGCAGGTCCAGCATCCGCGTCGTCAGGCGCTCGAGCAGATAGCGGTCGTGGGTCACGAACAGCAACCCGCAGGCGCGCCGGCCCAGCTCGCCCTCCAGCCAGTCGATCGTGTCCGCGTCGAGGTGGTTCGTGGGCTCGTCGAGGATCAGCAGGTCGGCCGGCTCGACCAGCGTCCGGGCCAGCGAGACGCGTCGCTGCTGGCCACCCGACAGCGTCGCGACGTCCGCGTCGGGCGGGATGCCCAGGCGGTCCAGCAGCGCCGCCGCCTCGTGGTCGGCGGCGCCGGGGGCCGCGCGCACCACCGCGAGCGCCGACGTGCCGGCGGGCAGCGTGGGCGTCTGGGCGAGGTGGCCGATGCGCGCGCCCGTGCGGGTCACGACCTCGCCGGCGCCCGGGACGATCTCGCCGGCGACGATGCGCAGCAGGGTCGACTTGCCCGAGCCGTTGGGGCCCACCACGGCGACCCGGTCGTCGTCGGACAGGCCGAAGGCGAGGTCCGCGAACAGGGTGCGGCCCTCGTGCCCGTGCGTGAGCCCGGAGGCGGACAGGACGTGCATGCCCGGGGAGCGTACGGGTGTCCTCCGCGGGCCCCGACCGCGGCGGGGGCGTGAACCGATCGGCCACCCCGTGCGTAGGAGGAGGTGCCACCGACGGACGAGGCACCCATGCGACCGATCGCCCTGCTCCTGCTCGCCGCCGTGCTGCTCGCCGGCTGCGGCGGCGACGACACTGCCGACACGGCGGGGACCGCCGACGCCGCGGTCACCCTCGACACCGCGAGCACCGACCTCGGCACGGTGCTCGTGGACGGCGACGGACGGACCCTGTACCTGTTCGACAGCGACCCCGAGGGCGAGAGCGCGTGCACGGACGCGTGCGCCGAGACCTGGCCGCCGGTGGCCGGGCCGGCGGAGGCCACCGGGGACGCCGACCCGGCGCTGGTCGGCACGATCACGCGTCCCGACGGGTCCACGCAGGCCACCTACGCGGGGCACCCGCTGTACCTGTACGCCGCCGACAGCGCGCCGGGGGACGTGACCGGCCAGGGCGTCGGCGAGGTCTGGTGGGTCCTGGCGCCCGACGGCGCCGCCATCCACGACGTGGCCGGGGCCGGGACGGAGACGTCGGCGACGGGCGTGGACGGCCCGGCATACTGAGCCGGAGGGCCGGATGGACGTGCCGACGGACCGGATCCGGTCGATCGAGCAGCTGCACGCCGACTGGGCGGGGGCCCTGTACCTGTTCGCCTGGCGCCGGCTCGGCGACGCCGGGGCGGCGGAGGAGGTGGTCCAGGACACGCTGCTGCGTGCCTGGCGGTACGCCGACCGGTTCGACCCGCAGCGCGGGACCCTGCCCGGCTGGCTGTTCGCCATCGCCCGCAACGTCGTGACCGACCGGTACCGCCGGCGCGACGCCCGTCCCCACGAGGTCGGGCCGGTCGCCGAGGACGACGCCCCGATGACCGACGCGGACGTCGAGCGCGCCCTGGAGGCGTGGCAGCT
>JAFGPU010000301.1 GCA_016936035.1 Acidimicrobiales bacterium | reverse complement strand
CTGGTAGCCTGGCCGACGGCCACGTCGTCACCGTCGAGCCCGGCGTCTACCTCCCCGAGCACGGCGGCGTCCGCATCGAGGACACGGTCGTGGTCACCGCCGAGGGCTGCCGCACGCTGACGCTGGCGCCCAAGGAGCCCACCCTCTAGACGACGACACGCGCCAGGAGCCGAAGCGATGGCCGCCACGACCACCAACGACCTGAAGACGGGCATGACCCTCGACCTCCCCGAGGGGCTGTTCCAGGTCGTCGACTTCCAGCACGTGAAGCCGGGCAAGGGCCCGGCGTTCGTCCGCACCAAGCTGCGCAACGTCCGCTCGGGCGGTGTCCTCGACAAGACGTTCCGGGCCGACGAGCGGGTCGAGCAGGCCGTGGTCGACAAGAAGGCCATGCAGTTCCTGTACCGCGACGGCAACGACTACGTGTTCATGGACAACACGACGTACGACCAGATCCACGTGGGTCCCGCGGCGCTGGGTGACGCCACCAACTACATCGTCGACGGGTCCACCATGGTCGTGCAGTTCTACGGCGACGAGATCATCGGCACCGACCTTCCGGCCGCGGTCGAGCTCACCGTCACCGAGACCGAGCCCGGCATCCAGGGCGACCGGGTCTCGGGTGCCCGCAAGCCCGCCACCCTCGAGACCGGACTGGTCGTCCAGGTCCCGCTGTTCGTCAACCAGGGCGAGCGCATCAAGGTCGACACCCGCAGCGGCGACTACCTGACGCGGGCATGAACCAGGGTCCGTCCGTGGGCGATCTCGAGCCGACCCGGGCCGAGAGCCGGCGCGCCGCCCGCGATCGGGCGCTCGAGCTGCTGTACGAGGCCGAGGCCAAGGGCTGCACGGTCGACGACGTGCTCGGTGGGCTCCCGGTCGCCCCTGACGCGCTGGCGGTCGAGCTGGCCCGCGGGGTCGACGCCCACCGCGAGCGCCTCGACGAGGTGCTGGCCCGCCGGGTGGCGCCGAGGTGGTCGCTGCACCGGCTGGCGGCGGTCGACCGCGCCGTCCTCCGCATCGGCGCCTACGAACTGTTCCAGGTGCCCGAGCGGTCGCAGGCCCTGGTCATCAACGAGGCGGTCGTGCTTGCTCGCCGGTTCGGCAGCGACGACTCACCCCGCTTCGTGAACGGGGTGCTCTCGGCCGTCGCGACCGAGGCCCGACCGGGCGGCGCAGCCAGCGGGCTCGGGGAGGGCGGGTCCGAGAGCGGCGGGTGAGGCCCGTGCTGCTGCCGCATCCTCCGTTGGTCGACAGGGGAGCGGGCGTCGCGCTGCGGCCGTGGACGGCCTCGGCGGGAGATGTCGCGGCGCTCGTCGCCGCGTGGTCCGATCCCGTGCTCGCCGCCGCCAACGGGGTGCCCGACGACGCCTCGGCCGCCGCGGCCGCTCGCTGGCTCCGGAGCGATGCCGCCCGCCGGGCGGCGGGCGCGTGCCTCGACCTGGTGGTCGGGCCCGCCACCGGCGGCGACGAGGTGCTGGGCGAGGTGGGCCTGCGCAACATCGACCGGGACCGCCGCCGGGCCGAGATCAGCTGGTGGGTGGCCGCGGACGCGCGCGGGCGAGGGGTGGCGGCGGCGTCCGCGCGCCTCCTCGCCGACTGGGCGCTGTCGGAGCAGGGCGACCTCGACCAGGTGTGGGCGCGCATCGACCCCACCAACACGTTCTCCGCCCGGGTGGCCGCCGCCGCGGGCCTGGTCGAGCTGGGCTCGGCCGCCGGGACGGTCGTCTGGGCGCGGACCCGGGCGCCCGCCGGGACGCGGCCCGCCTGAGCTCGCCGCCGACGCGGGACGGCACCGGCGCGGGATGGCGGCACCGACGCCGGGCATGGCGCGGATGCGTCCCCGGACGCTGCTACCCTGTACCCCTGACCGTGAAGCGGGTCCGGTGAGTCCCGCACGGACAGCACGATGGGGAGGTCCCCGATTGGCCGAGCGCGAACGACGTAGCACGCCCCCGTTCGGGGGCGTTTTCGTTGCCCGCACGCAGGTGCTCGACGCGGACGACGTCCGCCGGGCCATCTGGCGCATGGCACACGAGATCCTCGAGCACAACCACGGCCTCGACGACGTGGTGCTGGTGGGCCTGCAGACCGGAGGTGTGACCTTCGCCGAGGCGCTCGCCGCGGCCCTCGAGAAGATCGACGGTACCGCCCCGCCCCTCGGCAGCCTCGACGTCGCCTTCCACCGCGACGACATCGGCCTCCGCCCGGTCCTGCCCTCGGCCGTCACCGACATCCCCTGGGACCTGAGCGGCCACGTCGTGGTGCTCGTCGACGACGTGCTGTTCACCGGCCGCACCATCCGCGCCGCGCTCGACGCGGTCCACACCTACGGCCGGCCGCGCGCCGTACAGCTGGCGGTCATGGTCGACCGTGGTCACCGCGAGCTGCCGATCCGGCCCGACTACGTGGGCAAGAACCTGCCCACCCGGCGCGACGAGGCGGTCAACGCCACGCTCGACGGCGTCGATCTGGGCGAGGTGCACAAGGAGAGCCACCGGTGAGCGAGGTCGGCGGCAGCGGCCGGCGGCACCTGCTCGGGGTGCAGGACCTGTCGAGCGACGACATCGAGCGGCTGCTGACGCTCACCGACAGCTTCGTCGAGGTGAGCCGGCGCCGGATGCCGAAGGTGCCGGCGCTCCAGGGGCGCACGGTCACCTGGCTGTTCTACGAGGACTCCACCCG
>JAFGPU010000300.1 GCA_016936035.1 Acidimicrobiales bacterium | reverse complement strand
GGCGAGGCCGTGCTCGAGTTCACCGAGGTCGGCCACGGGCTGGAGGACCTGTTCATGAACATCACGACCGGAGAGGTCCAGTGAGGCTGCCCGCCCCGCCCGTCAACCCGGTGCTGCGGCGCGAGCTGGTCGAGCGCATGCGCAGTGGTCGCACGGCGGCGGTCATCACCATCTACCTGCTGGCGGTGTCGGGCATCTTCTACCTCGTCTACAGCGTCACGCGCGACACCCGCACCAACCCGTGGGAGTCGGCGGTCAGCCAGGTTGCGGGTGCCGGGCGCGGCATCTTCGAGTGGCTGGTCTTCTTCATGGTGCTGATGGTGCTGTTCCTGGTGCCGGGCGTGACCTCGGCCGCGATCGCCGGCGAGCGCGAGCGCCAGACGCTGGTACCGCTGCAGGTGACGCTGCTGCGCCCCCGCTCGATCCTGCTGGGCAAGGTCGCGGCGTCCACCGCGTTCCTGCTGCTCCTGATGGTCGCCACGATGCCCCTGCTCGCGGTCAGCTACCTCATCGGCGGGGTGTCGATCGGCCAGGTGCTCGGCGCCGTCGCCATCGTGATGTTCATCGGGCTCACGCTGGCGGCCGTGTCCGCGGGCATCTCCGCGTGCGTGCGGCGCGTGCAGGCGGCGACGGTGCTGGCGTACGGGCTGACGCTGCTGCTCGTCGTGGGCACCCTGATGGCCTTCGCGGCGGCCAGCCTCATCGACACGTCGCGGGGCACCGACGAGGCGAACGCGCCGTCGTGGATCCTGGCGCCCAACCCGCTGGCCGCCGTGGCCGACGTCGTCGAGGAGGACCGGGGCGACGCCGATGCCGGCACGGCGTCTCCCTTCGACGGGCTGATCGGTCTGATCAACACGGAGGACCGCGTCAACGACGAGTTCGGGTTCATGGAGGAGGTTGGGCCCGACGGTGTCGTCACCCGCTTCGCGCTCGACGAGAATGGCAACCCGGTGCCGCTCGACCCGGCCGACGGCGTCGGGTTCCTGTGGCGGTCGATGGCGTGCCTCGCCGCGCTGGCGGTGCTGGGCGTGGTCGTCGGCGCCCGGCGGCTGCGCACGCCGGCGGACGTCGAGCGCTAGGACGTGATCGGACGATGAGCGAGCTGCTGGTCGCCGTCCGCCGCCGCCTCCGCTGGACGTGGGCGGCGGCCACGCTGCAGTGGGCGGGCCCGGCGGTGGCGCTCGTCGCGCTGGGGTTGGTGGCGCTCGGCCGCCTGCGCCCGTGGACGTGGCCCGAGCCCGGCGCGATCGTCCTGGCCGTGGCGGCGGTCGCCGTGGTCGCGGCAGTGGCGCTGGTGATGCGCGTCCCCGATGTCGTGGCGGCCCGCTCGGCCGACCGGGGCCTCGACACCCACGACGCGCTGGCCGCGGCGCTCGCGGTGGGTGACGAGCCCGGCGAGTTGGCCGACCGTGTGCGCGCCCGGGCCGAGCACGTCGCCGGTGGTGTCTCGGCGCGCCACGCTGTCCCCCTGCCGCGCGCACCGCGCCGCCTGGCGCTGTCCTCGGTGCTGGCGGTGGGCGCGCTCGGGCTGGCGTGGACGCCGAACCCCCAGGACGACGTGCGGCGCGAGCGGGCCGCCGAGCAGGCAGTGCTGGCGGACGAGGCCGACGACCTGCGCGAGGCCGCCACCGCCCTGGAGGAGAGGCCCGGTGCCGGCGACGCCGAGCGGGCCGTGGCCGAGTCGTTGCGCGCCCTCGCCGACGAGCTCGACGACGCCGGCTCGCTCGCCGAGGGGCTCGACGCGCTGACCCAGGCCCGGCCGGAGATGGCGGCCCAGGTGCCCGCCGACCTGCTGGCCCAGAAGGCGGCGGCGACGGGTCTGGACCGCAGCCTCGACGCCGCGCCGCTGCCCGGCACGAGCGGCGGCACCGCGGCCGAGCAGCTCGACGAGCTGTCCGACGCGCTGGCGGGGATGACGCCCGACGAGCGGGCGGCGCTCGCCGAGCGGCTCGACGAGCTGGCCGCCACCCAGGCGCTCGGCAACGCGGCCGCCGCCGACGCCCTGGACGCCGCGTCCATCGCGCTCGGCAGCGGCGACGTCGCCGGGGCCGAGGCGGCTCTGGGCGAGGCCGCTGCCGCCCAGGTGGACGCGACGGCATCGGCCCAGGCCGGCGAGGCGGCCGTTGCCGGCACAGCGGCCGTCGACGCCGCCGCCGGGGACATCCGGCGTCAGGCCGACGGTGGTGGCGACCAGGCCGCCGGTGCCGGCCAGGGCGGAAGCTCGGGCCAGGGCGACGGTGGGGGCCAGGGCGACGGCCAGGGCACCGGGTCGGGTACGGGACAGGGGGGCGGCGGCCAGGGCGGTGGTGGCGGCAGCCCCTCGGGCGACGTCGGCGCGGGCGGCACCCGCTCGGGCACGGGCAGCGGGCAGGGTGGCCAGGGCAACCCCACCGGCGGCTCGGGCACCGGCGACCAGCAGGCCGCCGGTCACGAGCAGGCCGATCGCGAGGTGCTGATCTACGACCCCTCGTACACCGACGGCGACCAGCTCGACGCCGGCGGGTCGGGCTCCGGGCGCCCCGGCGAGACGGTGGGCCGCACCGACGGCGCCACCGGGTCGGGCCACGTGCAGGTGCCCCTCAGCCAGGTCATCGCCGACTACCAGCGCCGGGCCACCGAGGCGCTGGGCCGGGGCGACCTGCCGCCGTCCTCCCAGGACCTGATCCGCGCCTACTTCGACGCCATCGCCGGCTTCGGCGACTGACCGGGCGCCGGCACGACCTGACCACCCCCACGAACGATCGGACATCGCATGAGCACCGTCACCCCCGAGCGCTACGCCGAGACCGCTGCCGCCGTCGAGCGCGAGATCGGCAAGGTCATCGTGGGGCAGCGGGCGCTGGTGCGCGACGTGCTGGTGTGCCTCCTGTGCGAGGGGCACGCTCTGCTCGAGGGCGTCCCCGGCCTGGGCAAGACCATGCTCCTCAAGACGCTGTCGGCCGCCGTGGACCTCGAGTTCAACCGTGTGCAGTTCACCCCCGACCTGATGCCCGCCGACATCGTGGGCACCCAGGTGCTCGAGCAGCAGCCCGACGGCGGTCGCGACTTCCGGTTCCGGCCGGGACCGGTGTTCGCCAGCCTGGTGCTGGCCGACGAGGTCAACCGGGCCACGCCCAAGACGCAGTCGGCGCTGCTCGAGGCCATGCAGGAGCGCATGGTCACCGTGGCGGGGGCGACCCGGCCCCTGCCCCGACCCTTCCTGGTGATGGCCACGCAGAACCCGCTGGAGATGGAGGGCACCTATCCGCTGCCCGAGGCGCAGCTCGACCGGTTCCTGCTCAAGGCGCTGGTGCCGTTCCCCTCGGCCGAGGAGCTCGTGGCCGTGGTCGGTCGCACCACCGGGGGCGACGCCACGGCGGTGCGCACGGTGGCCGACGCCACCGAGCTCCAGGCCATGATCGCCCTCACCCGCGAGGTGCCGGTGCCCTCCCACCTCGTCGAGCACGCTGTCGACCTCGTGGTGGCCACGCATCCCGACAAGGACACCGCCCCCGAGGAGGTGCGCCGGTACGTGCGGTTCGGCGCCAGCCCTCGGGGCGCCCAGGCGTTGATCCTCGCCGCCAAGGCGACGGCACTGCTCGACGGCCGTCCGTCGGTGGCCGCCGACGACATCCGGGACGTCGCTCCGGGGGCCCTGCGCCACCGGCTCGTCGTGGGCTACGAGGCGGTGGCGGACGGCGTCACCCCCGACGCCCTCGTGGCGGCCGTCCTCGACGCGGTGCCCGCACCCAAGGTGGGTCTGCGGGGCGCCCCGTGAGCCTGCTCGATCCCGGGCTGCTCACCCGCCTCGAACGCCTCCAGCTGGCCACCCGGCGGCGGTTGGCGGGGCATCTGTCGGCCGAGCACCGGTCGCCGCAGCACGGCGCGACGCTCGACTTCGCCGAGTTCCGCGAGTACCACCCCGGTGACGACTTCCGCCGCATCGACTACGCCACCCTCGCCCGCCTCGACCAGCTGCTGGTGCGGCTCTACGAGGCCGAGGACGACCTCACCGTGCGCCTGCTGGTCGACACGTCGGGCTCGATGGCGACCGGCGACAAGATGGCCCAGGCCCGCCGCGTGGCCGCCGCCCTGGGCTTCGTCGCCCTCGTGCGCCGCGACGTCGTGACCGTGCACGGCGTGCCGTCGGCTCGCGTCGCTCCCCGGTTCACGGGGAGGCACGCCACCGCCGCCCTTTTCGACCACCTGGAAGGGCTCGAGCCCGGCGGGGAGACCCACTTCGTGGGGGCCGCGCGCGACCTGCTGGCCCGACCGGGGCCGCCGGGTCTCACCGTGCTGATCTCCGACCTGCTGACGCCCGAGTGGGACGACGGGGTGACCCGCCTGCCCGGCCGGGGTGGCGACCTCACCGTCGTCCACCTGCTGGCGGCCGAGGAGGTGCGGCCCGACCTGGTCGGCGACCTCGACCTGGTCGATCGCGAGACCGGGGCCCGGGTGGCGGTGAGCCTGTCGCCCGATGCGCTGCGGCGCTACGAGCGGCTGGCGCTCGACTGGGCCGACCGGGTGGCGCTGCGCTGCCGCAGGGTGGGCGCCGCGTACGTGCGCCTGCTCGACGACGACGACCTCGAGCCCCTGCTACTCGGCGGGTGGCGGTCGGCAGGGGTGCTGCGGTGACCCTCGCCAACCCCGCGGGGCTGTGGCTGGCGCTGCTCGCTTTGCCCGTTCTGGCGCTGCACATCCTGCGGCCCCGGCGCGACGAGGTGGAGGTGTCGTCGGTCTACCTGTGGCGGGGCGTCGAGGCCACCGTCTCGGCCGCTCGGCCCTGGCAGCGCCTGCGGCCCTCCCTGCTGTTGGCGTTGCAGCTGCTGGTGGTCGCCGGCCTCGCGCTGGCCGTCGCCCGCCCGGTGCGCCTCACCGATGCGCCCGTGGCCGACCACACCGTCTACATCATCGACGCCTCCGGCTCGATGGCCGCACGCGACGGCGACCCCGACCGGTTGAGCGCGGCCAAGGCCGAGGCCCGCCGCCTGCGCGGGGAGATCCCGGCCGGCGGGGTGGCCAGCATCGTGGTGGCCGACGCCCGGCCCCGGGTCGTGCTGACGGCCAGCGGCGACCAGGACGCGTTCGCCGGTGCCCTCGACCCCCTCGAGCCGGCGGCGGGTGCCGCTGACTTCGCCGGAGCGTTCGTGCTGGCCGAGAGCCTGGAGACGACCGGCGACTCGATCGCGTTCGTGTTCCTCTCCGACGGCGGCGTGAGCGACGCGGACCAGGCCCTGCTGCCGCCCGGCACCACCTACCACGCGGTGGGTGAGCAGTCGACCAACCGGGCGATCAGCCGGCTGAGCGTCGAGCCGGCGACGGGCGGGCTGCGGGCCTATGCCACGGTGACCAGCACCGGCGGGCCGAAGGCCACCCAGACGCTCCGGCTCGACGTCGACGGCGTCACCGCCGTCACCGAGGAGGTGACGGTCGGCGCGGGCGCCAGCGTCGACGTCGAGGCCGACCTGCCGGCGGGGGAGCGGGTCGAAGCCTTCCTCGAGGGCGAGGACCTGCTCGACGTCGACGACCGCGCCTACGCCGTGGCGCCCAGCCGCCGGGGCCTCGACGTCGTCGTGGCGGGCCCGGACGACCCGCTGCTCGACGCGCTGCTGGCGTCGATCCCCGGCGTCGAGGTCACCCGGTCGGCCACAGGGGTGCCGGCGCCCGACGCCGACCTGGCCATCTACAACCAGGTCGCCGTGCCCGCCGATCCGCAGGCCCCGTTCTGGGCGATCGCGCCGCCGGCGGGCGCGCCGGGCGTCACGGTCACGGGATCGGTCGACCAGCCGGCGGCCACGCTGGTGCGCACCGACGACCCCCTGCTCGCCGACATCGACCTGTCCGGTGTCGCCATCCGGGCCGCCCAGCAGGTGGAGGCGCCCACGGCCGAGACGCTGGCGGCCGCCGAGGGCACCCCGCTGCTGGTGCGGGGACGGTCGGGCGAGCTGCCGTTCGTGTACCTCGGCTTCCCGCTCGCCGAGTCGAACCTGCCGCTGCAGTACGCGTTCCCGGTGCTGGGCGACCGCATCGTGTCCGAGCTGGGCGGCGCGGCGCTGCCGCCCCAGTCGCTGGCCGCGGGCAGCGCGCTGCCGGTCGACGCCGCCCGGGACACGCGGGTGACCGGGCCGGGCGGGCTGTCGGTGGACGTGCCGGCCGGGGCCGCGGCCCCACACGCCGACCGGGTCGGGTTCTGGACCGTCGCCGCCGCCGACCGGCCCGAGCGCACCGTCGCCGTCAACCCGTCCCCGGGCGAATCCGCGCTGACCCCGGCGGCCAGCCTGCTCGTCAACGAGCGCACCCGCAGCGAGAGCGACAGCCCGCCTCGCGGCCACGCTCCCGTGCTCGCCTGGGTGGTCGTGCCCCTGCTCGTGCTCGTGGCCGCCGAGTGGCTGCTGGCCCGGCGGCGCGCCGGTGTCTCGCGCCGCCAGTTCCGGGTCGCGACCGCCCTCCGGGTGGCGGTGGCGCTCGCGCTCGTGGCGGCGCTGCTGGACGTCGCGGTCGTGCGACCCGGGCGGGACGTCGCGGTGATGCTGCTGGTCGATGCGTCGGATTCCCTGGGCGCCGCCGGCCAGGCCGAGGCCGTCGACTGGGCCCG